>DATKUQ010000146.1:0-7650 GCA_035530495.1 Burkholderiales bacterium | reverse complement strand
CGCCAGCCAATGCGGGTCCAGCCCCGAATAGCGCGCGCGGAACTCGCCCAGCACCGCCGCATAATCGCGTCCGCCGAAATCCCCCCCCGGCAGCGGCTCGGTGTGGGTCCAGGGCCGGTGCGCCGGGATCCAGCGTCCGAGCTTGTCCATTACGTGCTCGGCCAGTTTGCGGTAGGTGGTGATCTTGCCGCCGAAAACCGACAGCAGCGGCGGCCCCTGTTCGTCGAGCAACAGCTCGTAATCTCGGGTGATGGCCGAAGGGTCTGTCTTGCCGTCGTCGTACAGAGGTCTCACACCGCTGTAGCTCCAGACCACCTCGCCTGGGGTGAGCGCGCGCGCACTGTAGCGGCTCGCCGCCGCGCACAGGTAGACGACCTCCTCGGGCGAGATCGTCGCCGGGAGATCCTGCTCCGCAAGCTGCACATCGGTGGTGCCGATGAGGGTGAACTCGCGTTCGTAGGGAAGCAGGAATACTACGCGCCGGTCAGAATTCTGCAGAATGTAGGCATGGCGTTTGTCGTGGATGCGCGGCACCACGATGTGGCTGCCTTTCACCAGGCGCACCTGGCCGGGCGATGCAATGCGCAGTTCGCGCTCGAGCAGGCTTTTCACCCACGGGCCGGCGGCATTGACCAGGATGCGCGCATGCACTTCGCTTTCCTTGCCGCTCGCCTGCTCGTGCAGGGTCACGCGCCAGACATCGCCCTCGCGCCTGGCGCCGGTGCAACGCGTGCGCCCAAGCACGGTTGCGCCGTGCGCGCGGGCCGAGGAAAGCGTCAGCACCACCAGGCGCGCGTCGTCCACCCAGGCGTCGTAATAGGCGAAGCCGCGGCTGAACTCAGGCTTCAGCCCAGCGCCATGCCCCTGCGGCGATAAGCTGAGGCTGCGCGACCTGGGCAGGCTGCTGCGGCCGCCAATATGGTCATACAAAAACAGGCCGGCACGGATCATCCACGCCCGCCGCAGATGCTTCTCATGCGGCAGCACAAATTCCAAGGGCCAGATGATGTGCGGCGCGATGCGCAGCATCACTTCGCGCTCCGCCAGGGATTCGGACACCAGGCGGAATTCGTAGTATTCGAGGTAGCGCAAGCCGCCGTGGATCAGCTTGGTGCTGGCTGAGGAGGTCGCCGAAGCGAAATCATTCTGTTCGGCGAGCAGCACCTTGAGTCCGCGGCCGGCGGCATCGCGCGCAATACCCGCGCCGTTGATGCCGCCGCCGATGACGACGATGTCGTAGAGTTCCATTGAACGAGGTGTGCGAGGGCCGTGCGGCGATAGCGGCTGAGCATCGGATTATAGCAGTGGTGCATTTCCGCCCCCCGGCACTGGCAGCGAACGGGACGCCAGACCGGCGAGGCACTACAATGGCGTTTCTTTTTTCGAATCGAGACTGCCATGCCACCTACCCAGACCCCCAGCGGCTTGACTATTGAAGACCTCGTTCTTGGCGAAGGCGCAGCCGCGGCCGCTGGCCAGAGCGTTACCGTTCACTATACCGGCTGGCTCACCAGCGGCAGCAAATTCGATTCGAGCAAGGACCGCAACGATCCCTTCGTGTTCCACCTGGGCGCGGGCCAGGTCATCCGCGGCTGGGACGAAGGCGTGCAGGGCATGCTGATCGGCGGTAAGAGAAAGCTGACCATCCCGCCGGAGCTCGGCTACGGCGCGCGCGGCGCGGGCGGCGTCATTCCGCCGAATGCGACGCTGGTGTTCGAGGTGGAGTTGCTCGCGATCGGCTGATCCGGCCGGGACTCGGTCGGGCTACGGCCTAGCCAACCTTCGGGCGTTGCCTTTCCGCTTCCAGCATGGAGGGCGTGACGCGGGCGCGAGCCAGGTACTCGCGCAGGATTTTGACCGCCGATCGGTCCAGCGTGTTGCCGTGATGCGGGCGGTGCAGAACGTCCTCGTGACCGTTGAGCTTGACGCGCAGGCGCGCGCCCGAAAGCGATTCGACCTCGGCGCCGAGGTGATGCAGCAGCGATTCCACCTCGCGCCAGTGCACGTTGCCGCTGATAGGGTCGCGGAAAATGGACTGTATCAGGTGATCGTGCTTGTTGCTCATCGCAGGCGGCCTCGTCCAGGAATAGCCCGGCATCCATCATAGCCGAAGCCGCGAAAGCCTGTCCGGAGCGCAGCTGCCGCCGGCCGAGATGAAGACCGCGCTCGGCATGCAAATGTCAGCGCGCAGCGGCGCTTGCGTCCGTACCGGGCGCGTGCCAGCCGCCGCCCATCGCCTGAATCAGGGCGACGGCGGCCGCCTGCCGGCTCGACATCAGCTGCGACAGCGTCTGGCGTGCGCCGAGGGCGCTCACCTGGGCAGCGACCACGCTGGTATAGGGCACTTGGCCCTGCAGGTACTGGTTCAGGGTCAGCTGCTCGGTGCGGTCGGCGTCGGCCGATGCCGCGCGACGCTGGCTTTCCTGCTCGGCGAGCGAGCGGCTGGTCGCGAGTTCGTCTTCGACCGCCTGGAATGCGGCGAGCACCGTCTGCCGGTAGTTCGCGACCGCGGCGTCGCGCGCCGCCTGCGCGCCTTCGACGCGCGCCGCGATGGCTCCGGCGTCGAACACCGTCTGCGCAGCCGACAGGCCGAGCGACCACAGAGTGTTGGAGGCCCGGAACAGGTTCGGCAGGGTACTGCCGGCACCGCCGTAGGACGCGGACAGCGCGAGGCTGGGGAAATAGGCCGCTCGTTGAATGCCGATCTGCGCATTGGCCGCAGCCACGGCGCGCTCGGCGGCGGCGATGTCGGGGCGGCGCTGCAGCAGCGCCGAAGGCACGACCAGCGGGACGGCCGGCACCTTGGTGTCCCAAGGCGCGACGGCGATGCTGAAATCGGCCGGCGCCTTGCCCACCAGCAGCGCGATCGCGTGCTCGAGCAACGCGCGCTGACCCACCTTCGCGATCAGGTTGGCGCGCGTGGTCTCGAGCTGGGTCTGCGCCTGCAATACGTCGGTACGCTGTGCAATCGCCATCTTGTACTGGTTCTCGGTGATGGTCAGTGCACGTTGGTAGGCGCTTACTGCGGCGGTGAGCAAGGCGACCTCGTTATCGGCCTCGCGCAGCGCGAAGTAGTCCGTGGCCAGGGCGGCCTGCGCGGACAGCCGCGCCGCGGCGAGATTGGCCGCGCTGGCCTGGGCGCTGGCCTGGGCGCTGCTTACCGCCAGCCGCAAGCGGTCCCAGACGTCGGGCTCCCAGCTGGCGCTCAGGCCGAGCTGCAGGTTGGTCGGCTTGCCGAGCGCGGCCGCGCCGCCGCTGCGCGTCACGCCGGCGTCGATCGCCAGCGAGGGGAACAGCGCCGCGCGCTGCTGCCGCACCAGCGCCTGCGCCTGGGCATACGCGGCCACGGCGGCGGCGACGTTCTGATTCGACACCTCGACCTGCCCGACCAGCTTCGACAGTATCGGGTCGCCGAAGAGCTGCCACCAGGGCCCGCGGTCCAGCGCGTCGGCGGGCGCTGCTGGAAACCAGGTCGAACCGGCGGCCGGCGCTTCCTTGAACGCGGTGGGCGCAGCCGCGCTCGGCGGTTCGTAGCTGGGCGCCATCGTCGTGCATGCCGACAGCATGGCCAGTGCCGTTGCCAGCAGCCAGGCCGTCGGACGGAGAACAAAGGCGGGGCTGGTATTCATGTCGTTTCCAGGGGCTGTAATGTGCCGCTGCCGGCGCGGCTGAGATAGCGCTCGTCGGCCTTGCGCCTGCGCAGTTTGTCGACAATCATGTAGACGACCGGCGTCGTCAACAGGGTCAGAAGCTGGCTGGCGATAAGGCCGCCGACGATGGCCACGCCCAGCGGCTGGCGCAGCTCTGAGCCCTCGCCGAAGCCGATTGCCAGCGGCAGCGCGCCGAAGGCGGCCGCGAGCGTCGTCATCAGGATCGGCCGGAAGCGCAGCAGGCAGGCCTCGCGCACGGCCTCGAGCGAACTCAGGCCGCGGGCGCGTTCGGCGTCCAACGCAAAATCGATGATCAGGATCGCGTTCTTCTTGACGATGCCGATCAGCAGGAACACACCGATCAGCGCGATGAGCGAAAAGTTCATATGAAACAGCAACAGCGCCAACACCGCGCCAACGCCGGCCGAGGGCAGCGTGGACAGTACCGTCAGCGGGTGCACCAGGCTCTCGTACAGTACGCCCAGCACGATGTAGATCACGACCAGCGCGGCCGCGATCAACAGGAACTGCTGCGCGTTGGTCTGCTGCGCCAGCAGCGCAGTGCCGGCAAACGCGCCGCGCACCGAGGTCGGCATGCCGATGTCGGCCTCGGCCTGTGCGATGGCGCTGCGGGCGTCGGCCAGTGTCGCGCCTTCGGCGAGGTTGAACGAGATCGTCGTCGCCAGCTCGGTGTCCTGGTGGTTGACCGAGGTCGCAGTGGGCCCCTCGACAAAGCGCGCGATCACCTTCAGCGGCACCATGCTGGCCGGCGTATTGCTGAGGACGTTGCCGCCGGACGCATTGCGCAGCGCCGGGTTCGGCGAGACCGGCACGCTGGCGACCGTTGTTGTTGCGGCCGCGCCGGCCTTGGCCGAGGTTCCCGCCGCCCGCGTACTCTCGATGGGGACCAGCCGGCCGCCGTTCCTGACCAGCGTCGTTCCCGGTACATAGACGTCGCCAAGCGCATTGGGGCTTTGCGTGTACTGCGGCGCCCATTCCATCACCACGTGGTATTGGTTCAGATTGGTGTAGATGACCGCGACCTGGCGCTGGCCGAAAGCGTCGTACAGCGCGGCGTCGACGGCCTTGGCGCTGATGCCGAGCCGGCCGGCGCTGTCATGATCGACCAGAACATTCGTCTGGACGCCGTTTTCCTGCTCGTCGCTGTCGAGGTCGGTCAGTTTCGGGTATTTTTTTAAGGCTACCAACAACTTGCCCGACCATTCGCGCAGCGTCGCGCTGCTCTCGCCCTTGAGCGTGTACTGGTAGGTGGAGGCGGTATGGCGGCCGCCGGAGCGGAAATCCTGCACCGGGTTCAGGAACAGGCGCAAGCCGGCGACCCGAGCCAGCTTCGGCCGTAGCCGCGCGATCACTGCCAATCCCTTGACGCTGCGCTCGGACAGCGGCTTGAGGGTCACGAACACGAATCCGCCGCCGGCGCGCGAGCCGCCGGTGAACCCGACCACGGTGTCGACAGCCGGGTCGGCGCGAACGATGTCCACGACCTGGCGCAGCTTCTTGCCCATCTCCTTGGTGGAGATGCTCTGGTCGGCACTCAGTCCGCCCGCGAACTGGCCCGTGTCCTGCTGCGGGAACAGACTCTTGGGCACGACGTAGAAGAGATACGCGTTGAGCGCGATCACCCCCAGCAGTATCAGCATCACCAGGCCCTTGCTCGCCAGCGCCCAGTCCAGACTCTCCGCATAACGCGCCAGCATCCAATCGTAGCCGCGCTTGGCCTGGCGGGCGGCCCAGCCCGGCGAGCGCTGCGCTTCGGCCGCGCCGCCCGGTTTGAGCAGCCAGGCGCACATCATCGGCGTAGTCGTCAGCGACAGCACCAGCGAGATGAGCACGGCTACCGACAGCGTAACGGCGAACTCGCGGAACAGCCGCCCGGCCTGGCCGCCCATGAACAGCAGCGGGATGAACACCGCCACCAGCGACAGGCTGATCGAGATCACCGTAAAGCCGACCTCGCGCGCGCCGAGCAGGGCGGCTTTCATGCGTGTCATGCCGGCCTCGATGTGACGGCTGGTGTTCTCGAGTACGACGATGGCGTCGTCGACGACAAAGCCGGTGGCCACGGTGAGCGCCATCAGGGTGAGGTTGTTGAGGCTGTAGCCGAGCAGGTAGATCACGCCGAAAGTGCCGAGCAGGGCGACGACAGTCGCCACCGCCGGCACCAGCGTCGCGCGCACGCTGCGCAGGAACAGGCCCACCACCAGCACCACCAGCAGCACCGCCGCCAGCAGCGTCAGTTCGACCTCGTGCAGCGAAGCGCGGATCGAAGTAGTGCGGTCGGCGACGACATTCAGCTTCACGTCGGCCGGCAGCTCGGCCTGCAGCTCGGGCAGCATGGCGTGGATCGCATCCACGGTCGCCACCACGTTCGCCGAAGGCTGGCAGATGATCAGCACGATGATTGCGCGCTCGCCGTTGAACAGGCCCAGCGTGCGCGTGTCCTCGACCCCGTCCTCGACGTCGGCGACGTCGCGCAGGCGCACCGCCGCGCCGTTGCGCCAGGCGATCACCATCGGCGCGTAGTCGCTGGCCTTCAGCCCCGGGGTCTGGGTGTAGATCTGCATGCGGCGCCCGCCGCCCTGCACCATGCCCTTGGGCCGGTTGGCGTTGCTGGCCTGGATTGCCGCGCGCACGTCCTCGGTGCTGATGCCGTAATGGTTCAGCGCGAAGGGCTTGAGTTCGATGCGCACCGCCGGCAGCGTGCCGCCGCCGATCCGCACGTCGCCCACGCCGCTCACCTGCAGCAGCCGCTGGTTGATGGTGTTGGAGACCTCGTCGTAGATCTGCCCCGGCGTCTTGGTCTTGGAGGTGAGCGCCATGATCAACACCGGCGCCGCCGCCGGATTGGCTTTGCGATAGGTCGGGTTGCTGCGCATGGTGGACGGCAGGTCGATGCGCGCCGCGTTGATCGCCGCCTGGACGTCGCGCGCCGCGCCGTCGATGTCGCGGCTGAGGTCGAACTGCAGGGTCACGCGCGTGGCGCCGACCGAACTCGTCGAGGTGATTTCGTTGACGCCGGCGATCGTGCCCAGGTATCGCTCCAGCGGCGTGGCCACGGTACTGGCCATGGTGTCGGGACTCGCGCCCGGGATGTTGGCGTTGACCTGGATCACCGGCAGCTCGATCTGCGGCAGCGGCGAGACCGGCAGGGCGAAGAAGCCGGCAATGCCGGCGAGCGCGATGCCCACCGTCAATAGCACGGTGCCGATGGGGCGCCGCACGAACGGCCGCGAAAGGTTCACGCCCCGGGCTCCACCGCCGCGCCGGCCGGCTTTGTGGCATCGTCGTCATCGTCGTCCGGCACGCTGCGCTTGCTCACGCCGCCGCCGATGCGGTCGAACATAAGGTAGATCACCGGCGTCGTGTACAGCGTCAGCAACTGGCTCACGATCAGGCCGCCGAAAATCGCCAAGCCCAGCGGGCGCCGCAGTTCGGCGCCGGTGCCCCAGCTCAGCATCAGCGGCACGGCGGCGAACATCGCCGCGAACGTGGTCATCAGGATCGGCCGCAGGCGCAGCATCGCGGCCTGGTGGATCGCGTCGTGCGCGCTCAGACCCTGGCTGCGTTCGGCGTCGATTGCGAAGTCGATCATCATGATCGCGTTCTTCTTCACGATGCCGATCAGAAGGATGATGCCGATAACGCCGATCACGCCGAGGTCGTTGCCGGTGATGATCAGCGCCAGCAGGGCGCCAACGCCCGCCGAGGGCAGCGTCGAGAGAATCGTCAGCGGGTGGACGTAGCTCTCGTAGAGCACGCCCAGCACGATGTAGACGCAGACTACCGCGGCCAGGATCAGCCACAGCTCGTTGGCCAGCGACTTCTCGTACGCGCCCGAGGCGCCGAGAAAAGTCATCCTGATCGACGCCGGCAGGGCGATGTCCTTGGCCGCCTGACGGATCGCGTCGACCGCCGCGCCCAGCGCCACGCCGGGCGCGGTGTCGAAGTTGAGCGTGCTCGCCGGATACTGGCCGACATG
>DATKUQ010000145.1:0-25793 GCA_035530495.1 Burkholderiales bacterium | reverse complement strand
TGTTCCATTTCCGTCCGCCCGGCAGCTCCTCTATGATGGCGGTGCCTGGGGGAAACCGCAACGCCGAAGGTTTGCTCACCCATTGACGTGGGGTGAAATCTGGAAAGCATGTGACGCGCTGATTGGTAAAGCAGGAGATCTGGATCATCGGTTCATCGAAACTGTGGAATGCGAGAGGGACGGCACGATTACCTTTTTTTGCGGGAGTTAGCGCCCGTTACAAATCCTGGTCTGAAAGCGGTCGGTTCAAGCCTTGGAGTTGGCACACTGTCCACGTGTATCGCAGGAAACCCGGACGAAAAAAAGCCCCGCACGATCGGCGAGGCCAAGTTCTGCGCCAGCCAAGTAGCCCCTGAGGGCCTCCCTGTGTCGCTCACGCTGCACGGGTTCGGGGGCTAAGAAGCCCTTCCGCCCGTGCGCGGCTTAAACACTTTCCAATGTCACGCGCCGGTTCTGTTCATCTAGCCAGCCAGGGCTAAGCGCTTGAGCCAGCCTTCCACGACGGTCAACTCTACCGACGCATCACCAGTCGCTGGAGCTGTCAAAGCTCGTTCCACCGCTGTAGCTATCGGTGCCAGTAGACGACTCCCAGCTGTCGTTCCCAGCAGACCAGTCCGGAGCCGTGCCGAACGCGTCCCCGTGCCAGTAGTCGTCGGTCGAACCGATTGAGATGTCCGTGTCCATGAACCCGACACTTGCCGAGTCGCTCGATTCGAACAAAGAGCTGCCGGTGTCGATGAATGCATCGCTTGCCGAACTGCTCATGCTTTCCGAACCACATACATCGGAGGGACCAAAAACGCTGTCCCACATATCACCAAAGATACTCATATCCCCTTTTTCTCCTTTTTTGGTTTAAGGGATAAGCATTATACCATGTTGTAGTGCGTTTGTATATCTGTTGTAGTGCTGCCGCGCTAGGGCGGCGATTATCACAGGAAGCCAGGCACGGTAATTTAGGCTGGCGCCTCCCGCCTAAGCAACTCCGATCGCCTTGCCTGAGACGGCTCGCCGCTTGCAGTCCCGCCCGACTTCCTGGAGCCGGCCGTCGATAAGCTGCAGCGATGGATACTCACCAGTTTGAAATCAGTCCGCTGGAACCACTGGTATTGCGTTGCCGGTCTCCAATGCTTCCGGGAAGCGCATCAGGACCTCGCAATCGCCGGCCGACCCCGCCAATTCGCCGAGATACCGACCGGACCAGCCGAAAGTGTCATACACCACCCGGAGTCAGCCACGGAGAGGCTTCTGGCTCGCCGAGTACCTACGCAGCACGCTTCTTGACCGCGCCGCGCCTCAAGCGCCCCCTTCGGGTCCATTCTCACGCGGCTGATCGTCAATGAGTTCGGGCAACACTATGTGCATGATCATGACCATCAGGCAGACTAAAACCAAAGTCATATCCTCTGTAGCAGCGGAGAAAACCGCGAGCGATCCGACCAGACCGACTGCGAACCGGCGCGCCGGAATCCACTGCCCTGGGTCTAGCACCCGATCGCGCACGACATACATGCCCAGGGTACCGAAGGCCAATATGATGATGCCCAGCCCCTGATTGTCGAATAGGCTCAGGAACGGGAAAATGCCCGTGGCATGGTCGAGTTCCACGACTCCGAGAGTGCTAAGCCCGCCGTAGAGCAGGATTACTGCGAAGGTTCTGTTCCAGAACCCAAGGCCTAGCTTCGAGTTGACGGTCTGTGTTTTCGTGGTGTTTCCTTTCTTGTCGTGAAGTGAAGTCGCAAAAGCTATCATCCGCTTTCGCTGTACGCAGCAATTCGCATTATATCACATATGTAGTGCTTTTGTATTGCTTGCATAGTCCAGCTCTGCCATCACATCTTTCGTCTAACATGAGGCCTGCTCAGGAGCTGAGTGCATTTGCTTTTGCCATTGGGTGAGGCCCGTTCTGTACCTGAACACAACCGCTTTTTAACGTGAGCATCTCCACTTCTAGATTGATTCATTGTGCCGCAATGCAGCAATTACTGCGGTCCCTTGAGCTGTGGTTTCGCGAGCGGCGCAGATCAGCCAATTGTCGCGGTAGAAATACCCTTACTGGATACTTTTGCACAGATCCCGGCATGCGCGATTCACGCACCGAGCTCCCACCTTGGGTGAGTAACGGCGAAGCGCCTGTCAGGCCACGGATGAAGAATGCGCGGAGGCGGTAGCCAGTGATCGGCTAACCGTTTGATGCGGTCCCATGAGAGCGAGTCCTTCTGACTGCGCCGTCGCAGCGCCCACAGCCAGGACCGAACGACGTGATGCCTGAAGGTGCTCAGTCGCCGGGCATTGGTAGGGACAGCGTGGTACGCGAAGTACCCCTGCACTACCTGCCGTAGCTGCGCACCTTGTTTCGGAATCGTGTCATGCCGGTTTCGATGCAACTGCTCCTTGATTTTGCTCAGTGCCGCCTGCATCCGATCCCGGTGCGTCATTCGCTGGAGCGCGAACGCACCGCGCCGAGTGCGGCCGCAGATGTGCGTGAACCCAAGGAAGTTGAACGTCTCCGGTTTGCCAAGCCCTCGCGCGGCTCGCCATCGTGCAGCGTGTCGCCCGAACTCGATCAGGCGGGTCTTCTGCGAATGCACAGATAAGCAGACCGTGCGTATCGGAGATGAGCCCTACTCGGTACATGACAAGCCTGAATGTTGGAACCCAATACGTATATTGCGGTGACATCAAAGCGCGCAAAGTCTAGGGCACGAGCCGGTCGGTGGCCGAAGTTCTTTGTCACGATACCTGGAGACGCTGTCCGTGCTAGCATAATTTAACACGCTGATTCAAATCGGCGCAGATTCGGCCGTTACCGGGCCACCTTCTACGAGTAGCTGACAATGGAGGGAACCACCGATATGTTCGACCCCATTACGCTGCCATTTGGCGCAAAGATGCTGTTCAATTCCGTCAAACTCAAGCCGGGTGTCACCTTCGAGGAAGTTGAACTGGCCGTGGGCGAGATGTGCAACGTCGTCAAGGAAACCTACGGCGGAGACAAAGGCGGGTTCATCGCCGGACAGGTGTTCAAGTTCTCCGGTTTCGTTTCCCCCGAAGGTTCGCTCAACGCATCGCTCAGCGCGGACGAGCACTACGTCATCGTCACGTACTGGCGTTCGTTCGCGGAGCACGAGAAATCGCACGCCGACAAAATCTTTTCGACCAAGTTCGAGGCGTTGGTAAAGATGTGCACCGAAACCGAGGAGCTGGGCTACGACATGCTTTGGCAAGGAGCTCCGGAAGGGCAGTAGCGGTTGGCGCCAGGCTTAGCCAAGCTCGAGGGGGCGGCCGCTTCGCAAATGGCCGCTGCTATAGGCAGTTAGGCGACGGCTAAAAGTAGTGCCCACCGGCGCAAGGGCCAGTTCTTTTCGGTTTCGTCCTATGGAGGGTTGCAGGCTAGCCGACTCTGACTTGCGGGGTCGGGGGCGAGGGCCTCGGCCGCGTGGCTGGGGTGCAACTGGTTTTCGTTGTCGCAGGAGTAGGCGCAATCTCAGTGGTCAGGCTGGGGCGGCAATTAGCTGCAGTTACCCAGTACCCGATTAGGCGTCACAGCTAGTCGAGCTCATTCAAGTTTGATTTCGCCGTCAAAGTTGACGTGCAGCTTTATTCCGTCGACCTCGAGTGTCACCTTTGCCGGAAAGGACTCTGTACCTGCGATGTCGCCAGACGCAATCGCCGTTGCGACTGCTTGCTCAATTTCTCGCTGCGAATTGACGCCCACTGTCTTTAGTAACTTGCGAATGCTTATGTTGAAAGTTTCCTCGTTCATTGACGTCTCCGGATCTAGGATGGAGGAAAATTGTACCTCCGTATTGCTTTGGCTCTGGCATTATCTGGCAATTAGCCTTTCACCGACAAAGTAACGCACTATGACCGGCGTACCCGTGGCCACGTATCGCCCCGGTAGCAAGCTAGCGCCCTCACGAGCAGGCACTGCAGACCGTAATGCACTGTAGAGACAGCACAACCGACATAGGGGCGAATTGAACGCCTACTTCCATCGTCGGCCTGTTTCCGCTTTGGGTCACCTGTCGGCCCCAAGTACCGTCAGCTGCCGAATGCAGGTCCAAATGTTAGTTGGCGGAGAGCGTCACGGGTAACACTCGGCCAAAAGCCGACCATCGCCGTTACATTTGTTTTCCGCCCCGAAAGATCGTTTATCTCCACAGCAGTAATCAGCCAATTTACGGACTTTGCGGAAACTGGGCATACGGAGCGCCTATGCTGACCGCCAGCTTCCGAGAAATTTAACTGACTGGAACGGGTCGAATTGGACCCATCGTGAGATAGTCAGCAGGTGGTGGACGTGTGGCGTGTCAAGAATAGAACTACCGGATCATCATGTTTTCAGTAGACGGAATCGCGGTACGATGCGGTGCACCGGGAGCTTTGCCGGGACTTCGGATCGTACTTCGAGCCCGTGAACTCGACGGGCGCGAGGTTCGGCCGTGTCAGTCGATGATGTGATAGACCGGCGCCTTCTCCATTTCCCACTTGCCGGTATTCCGGTCGAAGCGGGATAGGGTGAAGCAATGCCATTTCTCGTCATCCAGTTTCATGTGATCACCGCGGTAGTAATACCCCGGCCACCGCGTTTCCTCGCGGAACAGCGTGTGATGGGTCACGGACTCCGAGGTAAGAAGCCGGTGGTGCAGTTCCCACGTGCGCTGAAGCTGGTGAAGGTCTTCGGCGCCCATGCGGTTCATGTCTTCCTTCAGCATGGTCAGCAACTCGAGGCCGCGGTTGAGTAGCTGGTCGTTTGTCATGTAGTTGGTGCTGGTGCCGCCGACGTATTCGTCCATAATCTTTTCGAGACGCTGAAGGCCGTGGATCGGCAGAAGGTAACTCGGTGAAACGGTTCCGGCGGTAATCTCGTTGCGCCCCACACGGTAGTTCTCCATTGGCTGGAAGATCAGCTTTTCGAGGTCCTGATATTCCTGTTCGCTGACCTGAGGCTGGTCTTTTCCCATGTCGCTCACATACCTGACAGCCGCCTTGGCGGCAATCCGGCCTTCCGTGAACGACCCTGACGAGAATTTGTGCGCGGTGCCGCCGATGGTGTCGCCGGCGCCGAAAAGCCCATCGACCGTCATCATGCGGTTGTAGCCCCACTGATAGTCCGCGGGGGCATAGTCTTCCGGTCCGCTCGCCCACGCGCCGGAGCAGGTGGCGTGAGAGCCCATGACATAGGGCTCGGACGTGGTCAGCTCGGGATTGGTGTGCTTGGGGTCGATGTTCTGCGACGCCCAGACGACCGCTTGCCCGATCGTCATGCCCAGGAAGTTCTCCCATCCAACGGTCTCCTTTTGGGGGTCCTGGAACGCCTCCTTGGTCACCATGCGGATAGGGCCGCGGCCGGCCTTCACCTCCTCGATAAAGGCATGGTTCCTGAGGCAGGTCGGCACCGGATGCCGGTCGATGTAGTCGCCCACCAGTTCCTTGGTGTGCTCGTACCACTTGGATTCGTACTCCTCGCCATTGCCGTTCTGCGTGTACGTCTTCAGATGGAGGAAGTAGGCACCGACAGGGCCATAGCCGTCCTTGAAACGGGTCAGGACGATGCGGTTCTCCATCTGCGTCATCTTGGCGCCGACCTGGATCGGCAACGCATAGGCGGACCCGCTGCTCCAGGGCGCATACCAGGTCCGACCCATTCCTTCGCCCACGGAACGCGGCTTGAAAATGTGCGACGCACCGCCAGCGCCGATGATGACGGCCTTCGCGCGGAACACATGGAAATCGCCCGTCCGGACATTGAATCCGACCGCGCCGGCGACCCGGTTGGCCTTGCTCTTGTCCATCAGTAGGTGGGTGACCATGATGCGGTTATAGACCGCGGTCGCGGCTTTGCGCGCCGCTTCAGCAACGATTGGCTTGTAGCTTTCGCCGTGGATCATGATCTGCCACTTGCCCTCGCGCTGGTAGCGTCCGGTCTTGGGATCCCGCATGATCGGCAGGCCCCATTCCTCGAACTTGTGCACCGAGGAGTCCACATGACGCGCGATGTCGTAACCCAGGTCCTCGCGCACCAGCCCCATCAGGTCATTACGGGCATAGCGGACATGGTCCTCGGGCTGGTTCTCGCCCCATTGCATGCCCATGTAGCAGTTGATGGCGTAGAGGCCCTGGGCGACGGCGCCGCTGCGCTCGATGTTCGCTTTCTCGACGCAGACGATCTTCAGGTCGCGTCCCCAGTATCGGGACTCGTACGTCGCCCCGCAGCCCGCCATGCCGCCGCCGATCACGAGGATATCCGCGTCAACGAATACTGTTTTCCTGCGTCCGAACAGTCCCATCAGATCACCCCTACCTTGAGTTGTTCCGGGCGCAACGCGGGCAATCCGCCGGCTATCTTGAGCCCGTCCGGTTCATGTGCGAGTTCCTGGTTGGCAAAATCCTCCGCGCGAGGCGCGGCGTACTCGGCCGGCCCCTGGATCGATCCCCAGGGCGTTGTCCGGATCGGGGATTCGAAGTTCTTCTCGCGGCCGTCCCGGAACTTGAGCTTCCACGAAATGGTCGCCTTGGCCTCTTCCCGCAGCACCCGGACACTGTGCCCCAGCGGGGCGAAGTCGGCATAGCCGCGCGCATCGATGGCGTTCTGCGGGCAGGCCTTCACGCAGGAGTAGCACTCCCAGCACATGTTCGGCTCGATGTTGTAGGCGCGCCGAGTCACCTTGTCGATGTGCATGATGTCGGACGGACAAATATCGACGCAATGTCCGCAACCGTCGCACTTGGTCATATAAACAAATGTAGGCATGGCTCTCGTTATCTCTCTTGATGAAGACCGATATTGGGCTGATCAGTAATGCCGGGGTTGTTCGCGAGCGCTGCCGAAAATTTCGGGTTTGTCAGCGGGCCCGGGCAGGTTGCTCCTGGTTTCGTTCGCGTAGGAAACCCTTTTTTCGAAGGCCGCAGCGGGCTTGAAAAACATATGAGCGAACTTGGACCACGGCACCGATCCGAACAGCACCGTCGTGGCGATAATGTACAAGCCGAATAACACGCTGGCCCCGGAACCGCCCCTGGTTTGCACAAAGGCCCAGATCAGGCCCAGCGTTACGCTCGCCAGCAGCGACAGGATGAAAAGATCCGCGCGCATGATACGGAACGGCGAACCGCCCTCAGCGGCGACATCAACCCGGATGAAGAACCAGAACCAGTATCCACCCAGGCAAACCATCAAGCCGCCTATCCACCACAGTTGCGGCAGCACGGCGGGTGTCGGGGTCGCGGGCGTCGGGTAGTTGAATACCATGATGGCCGTGGTGATAACGTAGATCAGGAACCCGTACATGGTCAGCAGGTGGGCGATGCGGCGACGCGCATTGCAGAATTCCCCGGATGTCAGGACGTCTACAACACCGGTTTTGATGGCGATCGACACCAATTCGCCGCTCTCAACCTGCTTCGCCCCCTTGCGTTTCGATTTGCGCCAATTTTCGAAAAAATACTTGGCGCTCCCCTTGTGAATGATGTCGAACAAGGTTCCAGCGAACACCGCAAGCACCATGAGAATGACATAGATCTGCATGGCGTTCGCGGGTAACACATCGGTTAGAGCGGTAAATGGATTGTTCGTGAACATCGCGACGATCTCCTCCCTTGTATCCTGAGCATTTCTTCTTCGCAGATTCTAAGGTGCCGTGTGGAGAATGGCAATCAATCTCATCGGCCCCGCTGCGCCCCCGACCTACAATCGAAGAAATCGAGCGATCGTTTTCCGGTGACCGCTTCCTGGTGACTAAACACAATGAACGGCCGCTTTTGAGAGGGTTTGCGAGTGGCTCTTTTGAGAGGGTTTGCGAGTGGCTCTTCATGGCCCAGACTATGTGGAAACGCAATTGGAATACGCAAGCGACGGGACTTTATTGAGGATCTTCTGCAACTCAAATGGGTATTTCAAAAGGGTGAATCGTCTGAAAGCCGCATGGAATAAGGGTTTGCGGGGTTCGTGAATATGAAAAATCTGGCACGATTTGCGCATGGCTAAATCTCGACGACTTACCGATCTATTTCGCTTCCCTGGCTTTCGTCCACATGCGATGACACGAGGGGTGTTCGGCGACCCGAAGGCGCGCATGCTTCGCTTGGAGCAGCGCGGAAAAAAAACGCTGCGGGGTGTGCGACACGCTCGTGCGCGGCATCTACGACCGCAAGGTTCACCGCGTTCGCGATCTGTCTTGCGGGGACCCGACGACGACATTCCGGATCAGCGCAGCTCGCCCCTCGCGCGCATCCACCAAGCGCTCGCGGCAAGTCCAAGGGCGCAGACCGCGACCGGCACGAACGCGAGCGCGGGCCGCCCCGTGAGGTCCCAGGCGGCGCCGCTCAGCAGCGAGAGCAGTACCGCGCCGCCGTAGCTCAGCGCGAACGTTCCGGCCGCGGTGCGCGCGACGTCCTCTGGCTCGCACAGCAGCGCCGGCAGAGTCAGCCCCATGATAAGCGCGGAGGCATCCGAGAAGCCTAGCAGCGCCGCCCACCAGGGCGTCGCCGTACCGACCGTGAGGACTAGGCCGCCGAGCGCGACGAACGACATGATGCCCGAGGCAATGTACGGCCAGGCGCACCGTTCGAGCCTAGCCGCCACGGCAAGCAGCAGCAGCGACGCGGGAATCTGGCCGAAGTTGAGCCCGGTCAGCGCGGCGCTGATGAGGTCGGCACGGCCGGTGCTCTTAAGATAAATCGGAAGGAACGAGTTGACGCTAAAATAGATTGCGTTGACACAGCAAAAGAGCGTGCCGAGCTGCCACACCAGCGAACGGCGCCAGTCGGGCAGCCATCTGGCGCACGGCACGGATGCGGCCGCCGTGCGCGGCGGGGGATGCCGCGCGAACAACGCGACCCCGGCGGCGATTGCCGCCACCGGCACCGACCATGCGACCAACGCCGTACGCCAGCCACCGCCCAGCCACGGCAGCACGACTGGAAGGGTCAGCACCACCGGCAGCACCTCGCCTGCCAGCAGGCCGTTGGTGTAGATCGCGGTGCCAAGACCGATATGGCGCGGCAGCCAGAGACGCACCGCGCTCGGCATAATCGGCTGCATGATGGCCACGCCCGCCGACATTGCGATCGTGGTCGCAAGCAGCGCGGCGTAGCTGCCGCTCAGGCCGCGCAGCGCCGAGCCGACAGCGACGATCAGCAAGCCGCTAACCAGCGCTCCCTTCACGCCCAGACGCGCGACGAGCAGCGAGCCGAGCAACGCGGCGACCGCGAACAGCGCGGGCGGGATACTGCCCAGCAGGCCGACCTGAGTCGCGTTTAGGGCGAACTCCCCGCGGATAAGAGTGATGACCGGCGGCACCGCCAGAACGGTGAGGCGCAGGCCGCCGCCGGCGAGCCAGAGCAACGCCACAGCGCGCCAGGTGTGTGTGCGCTGCAGATCGGGCTCGGGACTCATGGCGCCGCACTATAACAGCTCGCGCCGGGGCGCGGTTGTCCCGCCCGTCCACGACACAAGACCAATGGAGGTCAATATGCCGAAATGCGTCATCGAGCGCGCACTTACCGAGGCCGGCAAGCTGCCGCCGCAGGAGCTTAAGGCCATCTCGCAGAAGCCCTGCGGCGTGCTGCAGAGCTTCGTCACCGACCACAAGATTTACTGCGTTTACATTGCTTCCGACGAGCAGTCGGTGAGGCAGCATGCCGAGAAGGCGGGATTCCCGGCGAATGCTGTAGCGCGAGTGCGATGTGTGATCGACCCCACCACTGCCGAGCATTGACGCGCTGATGATCAGCTAGGCCATGAACGGACAGCTTCGTGCGCGCAGCCCACCTATTACAACAAGGCCGTGATCTATGGCCTGTTGTTCGAGGTGGCGGCCGAGGTCCTGCGTACCATCGCCGCCGATCCCAGGCATTTGGGGGCGCAGATCGGCGCGACCCTGGTCCTACACACGTGGGGATCGGCATTGACGCATCATCCCCACGTGCATGGCATCGTTCCTGGCGGAGGGCTATCGCGCGACGGCAAGCGGTGGGTCGCTTGCAAACCGGGTTTCTTTCTGTCGGTCCGCGTACTCTCGCGGCTGTTTCGACGACGCTTCCTCGAAGAACTCGCCAAGGCGCATCGCGCCGGCCAGCTCCAGTTCTTCGGTGAATACGCTCCGCTCGCCGACGCTACAGCCTTCGCCGACTGGCTCGCGCCGATGCGCAAGTGCGAATGGGTGGTCTATGCCAAGCGCCCCTTTGCCGGGCCTGCGGCCGTCCTCGCGTATCTGTCGCGCTACACCCACCGGGTCGCCATCTCCAACCGGAGACTCGTTGCCTTGGACGAGCGTGGCGTCACCTTTCGCTGGAAGGACTACCGAATCAAGGGCAGGACCCGTATTAAGACGATGACGCTCGGTGCCGATGAGTTCATGCGCCGCTTCTTATTGCACGTTCTGCCCCGCGGCTTCCACCGCATTCGCCACTATAAGCTGATCGCGAATGCCGAGCGCCGCTACAACCTCCAGAGGGCACGTGAGCTGCTGCAGATCGAAGCGCCGGACGCCCAAACCGAACCACAGAGCGATGATAGGCCGGCCGGTTCCGGCCCGCCAACCTTCGTCTGTCCGGACTGCGGAGCCACGATGGTCGTCATCGACACCTTGGTGCGCACGCCACGTATCCGCGCACCGCCACAGCTTCAATGCACGCCATGAGCACAGGCACCGATCAACACCCACGTCGGTTCTTCTTCGCACAGAGGCGAAAGGAGACGCTTTGCCCTACCGTATGAAATCCCCGCTTCTTGCTCGCATCGCGACCCAACAATATCGCGATTCTGCGTTGCAACTTGAAACCGAACCGGCGTCACCGTTGCGTCGGTCGCAAGGATTGCCACGCATGTCCAGAGTGCGCGCCCTCAAATCCCCATAGCCCGATAGGCCGCGCTCACCACCGCGGTGTATTCCGCGGTTTCCTCCCTTCTGGATTGTCCAACGCCTGCCCATTGGCTTCGCCGATTCATCGCACGCCTACGCGTGCGAGCAGGCATCGAACAATCCTCAAGAGCAGTCGACGGCCGCCCTCTGACAAGAAAAGCAACCAGCATCACCGTTTGGAACGTCCGCTTCCGAATTCGATAGGATGGTGCTGGACAAAAAGCAGCCCGTCGCACAGATTCCTGGTTCCGGCATTGCATTCGCCTGCCAGTAGTGCTGATATTCAACGGGATGCCGCAAACGCCTACTTTTCCCGGCGGTTTGTAAGAATTCCCCCGGTAGCGACGACCAATCGGGTAAGACATCCTGGAGATCCCCTCATGCACGCCACCGTTCACCTTCTTACCCGTACTGATTTCCCGCGCCTGCGCCGTCGCGCCATCGACACGCTGCAGCTGAACCTCGGCTATCGCTGCAACCAGAGCTGCGTGCACTGTCACGTCAACGCGGGGCCGAACAGAAAAGAAGAGATGACGGGCGAAACCATAGCCGCCGCGATCGATTTCCTCGCCGCCAGCCCGGAGATCGGCAGCGTCGATCTCACCGGGGGCGCGCCCGAGCTGAACCGCCATTTCCGCCGGCTGGTGATTGCCGCGCGGGCGCGCGGACTGCGCGTGATCGACCGCTGCAATCTGACCATACTAGAGGAGCCCGGCCACGAAGACCTGGCGGAGTTCCTGGCGGCCCATAAGGTCGAGATCGTCGCCTCCCTGCCCTGCTATCAGGAAGAGAACGTCGACCGGCAACGCGGCAACGGTACGTTCGCGGGCAGCCTCAAAGGGCTCAGGCGGCTGAATGCGCTCGGCTACGGCCGTGCCGGCAGCGGCCTCGTCCTCAACCTGGTCTACAACCCGCAGGGTGCCAGCCTGCCGCCGGCGCAGGCAGCGTTGGAAGCCGATTACAAGCGCTATCTGGGTGAGCGCTACGGTATCGTTTTCGACCACTTGTTTACGCTCGCCAATATGCCGATCCAGCGCTTCGGCAGCATGCTGATCTCCAAGGGGCAGTTCAACAGCTACATGACCACCCTGCGCGAAGCGCACCGCGAAGAGAACCTGGAGCAGGTGATGTGCCGCAACCTAGTCAGCGTGGACTGGCAGGGCTATATGTACGACTGCGACTTCAACCAGCAGCTCGGCCTGGCGCTGACGGTCGACAGCCGTTCCCGGTTGCACATTGCCGACGCCACCATCGCCCTGCTCGAAGGCCTGCCGATCCAGGTGGCGGACCATTGCTACGGCTGCACCGCCGGCCAGGGGTCGAGCTGCGGCGGCGCCCTGGAGAACGAGATTGCGCCGGCGCCGAGCTGCGGCACCTGATCGCAGTCAACTCGACCGGGGACATCGACGTGAATGAACTGCAGGGACTGTTCTTCTGGGGTTTTCTGCTGGTTTTCGGCGTCGTGATGTATTTGCTCGCGCCGCGCTCCAAGGACGAAGCCGGCTTCTTTCGCGGCCACGACGCCGAGGGGCGCCCGGCATCGGAACGGGCCTTGACGATGAGCATTTTCATTAGCTGGATTTTCGCCAAATCGGTAACCAACGCGGCCAATCTCGGCGCCACCTACGGCATCGTCGGCGGGCTCGCCTACGCCGCCTACTGGCTGTCGATTCCGGTTGCCGGCATCGTCATCTACCGCCTGCGCACGCGCGAGGGCGCTACCGGCATGGTGCCCTATCTCATCGGCAAATACGGCCGCGGCGCTGCGCTCGCGTTTTCCATGGCGATCCTGATCCGGCTGTTCAACGAAGTCTGGAGCAATACAGAGGTAGTCGGTGGCTATTATGGCCACAGCGGTTCGGCCGGGTTCATCGCCTCCGCCCTGCTGTTCACGGCGGCGGTGCTGTTCTACAGCCTGAAGGGCGGATTGCGCAGTTCGATTTTCAGCGACGTCATTCAGGCCGTCGTGTTCATGCTGTTTCTGGGCGTGGTATTGGCCTATGTGCTTCCGGCCCATGCGCCAAGCGTGCTGCTGTCCCAAGGAACATTTGCTCTGGACTCCGGCGGGGATCTGCTGCTGGTCGCGCTGTTGCAGTCGCTTTCCTACCCCTTTCACGACCCGGTGCTCACCGACCGGGGCTTCATCACGCGCGAGAAGACCATGCTCAGAGCGTTCATCGTGGCCGGCGTTCTCGGCTTCCTCGCCATATTCGCGTTCAGCCTGGTGGGCGTGCACGCGCGCCTGGAAGGCATTCAGCCCAGCGGCAACGTGCCCGCCCAAGTGGCCCGTGGCCTGGGTATTGCAGGTTTCTTTGCGATGATCGTGGTCATGGTCACTTCGGCCGGCTCGACGCTGGACTCGACCTTCACTTCACTGTCCAAGCTGGTGGCGCGGGAACTGCCGCTGCTCGCCGGCCGGCTGCCCTCATCCAAGGCAATGACCATCGGGTCGCTGACGATGGTGAGCTTCGCGCTGCTCGGCAACCTGCCCATGATCGCGGGCACCGATATTCTCAAAGCCACGACCATCAGCGGCACCATGGTCATCGGCCTGGCGCCGATATTCCTGTTCTCCGGGCGGGTCGGCTATTCACCGCTCTCATTCCATCTTGCGTTCTGGACCGGCATCTGCCTGGGCCTGTTGCAGGCGCTGAACCTGATTCCATTGAGTTGGGCGATAGGCAGCGGGAAATACGGCGTCCTGCTGGGAACCAATCTATACGGTCTGGCGCTGTGCACAGTCGGCTTCTTCCTGCCGCTCGCCTTGCCGCGGTTTCGAGTGAGTTCTGCGGGCGGCGCAGCATGAGCGAAGCCGGACGAATCTGCCCGCTGCGCTACCGCTACGGACCCGGCGCCATCGCCGCCGCGCCCGAGCGCCCGGCCGAAACCCTATACGTGATCGGCGGGCTCTATGGCAATCTGCAGGCCTTGGCCGCGATCGACGCGATGACCGGCGCCGAAGCGGGGCCGGTGACCCTGTGCTTCAACGGCGACTTCAACTGGTTCAACGTGGACGACGCCGGCTTTCGCGCGATCAACGAGCGCGTGCTGCGGCACGACGCCATCCTCGGCAATGTCGAAGCCGAATTGGATGCGGATTCGGATGCGGCGGGATGCGGTTGCGCTTATCCGGAATCGGTCGATCAAGGCGTCGTCGAACGCTCCAATGACATACACGCCCGGCTGAAGCACACCGCGGCGCGCCATCCCGATCTACTCGGTCGGCTGAGTCAATTGCCGATGGTGGCGCGCTACCGCGTGGGCGCAGTCCGCATCGGCGTCGTGCACGGCGATGCCGATGCGCTCGCGGGTTGGCGCTTCGATGTCGCCGCCCTGGACGATCCCCGGGAGCAGGCCTGGCGCGCAGAAGCCTTTGCCAAGGCCGAGGTGGATATATTCGCCAGCACCCATACCTGCCTGTCGGCGATGCGTCGATTCAATGTCGACGGGGTCAAGTTGATTGCCAACAACGGCGCGGCAGGCATGCCCAACGCGCGCGACAGCCGTTTCGGCATTCTGACGCGCATCGGAATCACCCCCTCGCCTCATGCCCGGCTCTACGGGCACACCGTGCGCGGCGTGCACGCCGATGCGCTGGCGATGCGCTACGACGACGCGGCCTGGAAAGAATGTTTTCTCGAGAACTGGCCCGAGGGTTCGCCGGCCTGGCTTTCGTATTTCGAGCGCATCAGCCAAGGCCCGCAGTTTCGCCTGCAGGGAGCAGCGCGCCCGGCCGCAGTTTGACTACGCGCCCAAGCGCGCCGCCAGTTCCGGGAAGTCCTCGACGATCAGGTCGTGCGCCGGATTCGGCGCAGGGTCGGGCGGCCCCGACGGCCCCCATTCCGCAGGCCGCTTCACGAACGCGCTCTTGAAGCCGCATGCGCGCGCGGCGTTCAGGTCGAAATTGTGGCAGGCGACCATCATGATTTCCGACGGGTCGAACTGCAGCCACTTCGCCGCCGTTAGATAGGACTCTGGACGCGTCTTGTACATGCCGATCATCTCGCAGGAAATGATTGCGTCCCAGTCGAAGCCGTTCTTTTTCGCGACATCGATCACCAGCGAGGTCGTCAGCAGCGTGAGCGAGGCGACCACGTACTTGCGCCGCAAACGCGCCTGCACCGCGGGGAAATCCGGCCAGGCATCAAGCGCGTGCCAGGTGCTCCAGATGGCATCCCGGTCCTCTGGCGTAAGCGCATCGAGCTTGTAATGTGCGATCACCTCGTCGAGCATGCGCCGGTGCAGGTCGTCGAAGTTGAAGTCCGGCTGCACCAGCCCGACCATGGCCTTGAGCGAACGGCGGCGGTACTCGTTGGTGATCTCGTGCCAATCCGCCTGCAGACCGCGGCGCGCGCCGGCTGCGGCGAACGCGCCGCTGATGCCGCCGTGCCAGTCGAGGATGGTGCCGCCGGTGTCCAGGGTCAGTGCTTTGATGGCCATCTTGTCTCCTTTGGTTTTGCGCAGGCGAACAGGCGAGCATCGCTGACGCGTTTCGCCACCTGCTGCTCAGGCGTCGCCGCGCGCCGGATAGTTCTTCGGAATCACGAAATCCAGGCTCTGCAGTATCTCATTGAAATGCGGCCGGCCAAATGGCATGGTCGAGGTGGTACCCCAGTAGAGATCTCCTTCCGGGCGCACGATGAACAGCCCCGGTTCGCTGAACAGGTCGGGTTCCACTACGCCGGCCGAGGTCGGCCCCTTTGAGCTGGAAACATACAACCCCCACTTGCGCGCCTCCTCGATCGCAAGACCGTAGCCGATGCGCAAATTTGCCAGCCCCCAACCCGATTTCGCCTGCTCGGCGCGATCCTGCACATCGGAACTCGCGGCGACCACTGCGACGCCTCGCTTCTCGAACTCGCGCAGCAAGCCCTCCAATTCGGAGAGGTAGCGGCGGCAGATCGGGCAATGCAGACCACGGTAGAACACCACCATGGTGAAATGCTGCGGCTTTTCGGCCGCAAGCGAGAAGCGCCCGCCTCCCACGAGGCTCAGCTCCAGAGCGGGTACGGGCTTGTTTGGCATCAGCGACATATGGATTCTCCGAAATTGAAGGGTTGGGGAAAAATGCATTCAGACGTAGTTTGCTTGGTCGTTTCAGCCGGGCGTTTCCTTACACGCCGCCCGCTGCCTTGGCGCCCGGTCAGGCGACCTTGTATGCCGCGAATTTGTCGTCGACCTGGGTTTGGAACAGGTGGTTGGAATAATTCGAAAGCGTCTTCACCGCAGCCGCCAGGATGATCTGCAGCGCCGTCGCCTCGCTATAGCCTGCGGACAGGAACGCATCGGCCACTGCCTGCCCCGGCTTTCCAGCCGTCTTCACCAGTTCGCGCGTGAAGTAGTACAGGGCCTGGAGCTTTGCGTCCGGAATCGGCTGGCCTGAACGGATTGCCGCCAGAACTGGCGCCGGCACGCCGGACATCTTGTCGGCCAGCATACTATGCGCGGCCATGCAGTAGGTGCAGCCGTTCTGCCCGCTGATGGCGAGGAATACGACTTCCTGTTCGGCAGGCGAGAGGCCCGATTTCTGGCGAAAGGCGGTATAGCCATGCAGATAGGTCGTCAGCACTCCAGGAGCGTTGACCATATTGGCGTACATATTGGGTATGAAGCCGACCTGTTTCAGCGCCGTCTCGAGCACTGCTTTCTGCTCGGCGTTGGCCGTGTCGAGAGTGACTGCGCTAAGCGACTTGGCGACGAAGTGTTGCGTCATGATGTTCTCCGATAAGTTGGTTGGTACGCCTTGTGGGCGTGCGCGCCGAGCATCCATGCGCGGCATGGGCAAAGATTAACCGCCAGGCTCTTCATTTTGATTATCATCCGTACATCGTTCATAACCATTCGTACATTTCATTGTGAGCATCGACGGGATATCCCAACTGTTGGAGCACGTCGGACTGCGTGCCAATACCTTCTATGCCGGCCCGCTGTGCGGCCTGCATGGCTTCGCCGCTGACGAAGGCGTAGGCCATCTGCACGTAATCCGCTCGGGCGAAATGCACGCGCTGCAGGCGGGGCATAGCGATATCGTCGTACGGGAACCGTCCCTGCTGTTTTATCCGCGACCGCTCGATCATCGTTTGGACATCGCGGACACGGCCGTTGCCGATGTGGTGTGCGCCAGCGTGCATTACGACGCGGGTCTGGAAAACGCGATCACGCAATCCTTCCCCGCCGTCGTAGTCATACCGTTCAGCGCCCTGGAGCGCATCGACGTGACGCTGAACGTCCTGTTCGCCGAAGCCGCGGAAACGAACCCTGGTCGCCAAGTCATGCTCGACCGCCTGTGCGACATTCTGCTGATCCAGATCGTTCGTTTCGCGATTCGGCAAGAACTCGTGACCCGCGGGGTTCTCACTGGGCTGGCTCATCCGCGCCTGGCAAAACTACTGGGTGACTTGCTCGACCATCCCCAGCAACCCTGGACACTGGAGATCATGGCGGCGCGCGCCAATCTTTCGCGCAACGGATTTGCCAATGAATTCCGCAACGTTGTCGGCAGCACGCCGGCGGAATTTCTGACGCGGATACGGATCGCGCAGGCGCAACGCCTGCTGCGCAAAGGCCGCCCTGTCGCACTGGTGGCGGAAGACGTTGGCTACAACAGTCAGCCGGCGTTTTCGCGTGCCTTCATCCGGGAACTCGGCCTCAGCCCCTCTGCCTGGATACGCAAAAGCGAGCGTTCTGGATAAACGCGTCCCCCAGACGCCATGCCTGTTAGCGGCGGCTAACCGCCTCCGCGCTGCGTCGCGCGGTCGAAATACGTCTGCACCTCCTGCCGCCGCGCATCCTCCAGTCCGGAATAGGTGAAGCAGACTTCGAGCCGCGGCAACCGCAGCAAGGCGATCTGCCTCGGCGCGAGAACCCGCCATTCGATAAGCAGCTGTCCGTCTTCGAACGACCCGCGGCAACGGCCCGCTTCCGAATTCGATTCAAACTCGAGGACCGCGCCGGGCAAGGCCCGCGGAAGCCAACCCAACAGTTCCGCAGCGGTGCATCCCATGATCCGCTCGAACTTCATCATGACGCGGTGAGTCCGCGGTAGGCTGCTAAGAGGAAAACACAACGGTGTCGACGACGCCGAGGTCCGCGTACGATTCCTTCCCTTTTTCTCCCCGGTATCCCGGAAGGTCTCCCGCCAGATGGTGAAACGATGCGGTCATCAAAATATATTCGGCCTTGGACACACCGTTCTTGAGCAGGCGATGCGCGAGGATCACGTCCTCGCCGGTGAGTTCCTCAAACTGCCGTATTTTCTTGATCGCGACGACGCCATGATGCAGCACCGCCTTGAGCTTCAGATCGAGGATGTGCTGACAGGCGTCGCAGGGACAGTTGGCTCGACTGCCCGACAGTTCTCTGGATTTCGCGTGAAAGGCGGAAAAAAATGCCATGACTTGCCCGGCAACATCGCGGGCAGCGATGGTCTGCTCGTCGCCCATATCCGCATACATCAGGGCCGCGTCGCCTTCCAGCTTGTTCAGCGTCAGCGGAAACACTGCGTGCTCGACGATTGTCTCGAGCAGCTGCGAAATGATCTCCTGCGCGTGTAGCAGGGCGGTTTTGTGAAAGGTGATGAATCGCGTATAGCCGCCGATATCGGCGATTACCAGAGCTACGTGTTTCAATTCCATGCCTTGCCCCTTCCGGATGGTTAACTGCGTGCGCCTCGATATTACACGCGGTGGAGAAATGACTCGTCACCGCAATGCGCGCAGCGCAGCGCGAATATACATGCGAAGTCGGCGCAATCGACACTCTCACAACGATAGGCCAAAGGCCGGACGCAGGCGCGCGCCGATCCAGTTGCCGGGCAGGGCCGCTGCGATCCACAGCCAGCCGTGCAGGCTGGTGGAAGCCACGCCCGAAAAGAATGCACCAATGTTACAGCCGTATGCAAGACGTGCGCCGTAGCCCATGAGCAGCCCCCCGATCACCGCCGCGGCAAGTGGGCGTAGCGGCACGCGCGGCACAGGAGCGAAGCGTCCCGCCAGCGCCGCCGCGACCATAGCGCCGAGCACAATCCCGATATCCATCACGGAAGTTCCGTCTGCGAGCACCGGCGCGTGTAGGGCATGCTGCTGGAATCCACTCTGCCAGAACTGCGAGCCGGAGGCGTTCCATCCGAGCGCAACTGCGGACTTCGCCGCCCACAACGTGAATCCCCAGGTGATGCTCCAGGGATGGCCCGACACCAGCAGGACTGCAAGGTTGAGACCCGCAAGTAGAACTGCGCCGGCCAATAGCGGCCAAGGCCCGGTGAATGCACGCCCGGGAATCGAAACGGGATTCCGCGACACTGACTGCGCGGGCCGTGCGATGACGCGCAACAACACGTAAAGTATGCCGAGCACGGCGAGTTGCAGCGCAACCGCCCCCGGCCAGCCCAGCAGGTCACCGAGCACAATTTCGCCCACATCGGGCAGCCGCTGCCAGACGTCCATATGCAGGCTCGCAGCAAAACCGCCGGCGCAGAATGCAGCGAGCGTCGCGAGCATGCGTACGCTGCTTCCACCCAGTGCGTAGAGAGTGCCGGAAGCGCAACCGCCACCCAATTGCATGCCGGCGCCAAAAAGGAACGCTCCGATTGCGACCTGCCAGCCGAACGGCGCATTGGCGCCGGTGACCGGGACACCGAACGCGAATCCGGCGGCGAGCACCGGGGCGAAAAGCACGGTCGCAAGCGCGAGCATCAGCACTTGCGCCTGCACCATGGCAACGTCGCGCGCGAACAGCAGCCGGCGATACGCTGCACTGAAGCCGAATGCCGCGTGATACAGCGTAAGGCCGCACAGTGCGCCCAGCATAAGCAGCAACGCGAGCCTTGCGTTCGAGGCAGCGAGCACCACGCCAAGCGCGGCCAACACGAGCAGCGCGGGCAGCAGCGCCAGCCACCGCACCGGCCGCGCAGCGCGCGCGAGGCCGCCTGCGTCAGCTACCTGTAGCATCGCGGACAATTTGCTCGAACACCGGGTCGAGCTCGCGCGCCATCGCGTCGAGCTCGGCGCTGCCATAAGGCGCAAACACCGCACTCGGGTCGCGCCAGGTCACACTCGCCTTGCCGTTCGCGTCCTCGGTCACGTACAAACGCAGCGGCGCTTCGATGCCGGCCGGCACGCTTGCCGCGAGCATTCTCACCGCGTAATCGTTGCGAAACACCATCAGCACCAGATTACCGGGGATTTTCACGCCGCGCGCGGCCGCGCCGCGGCTCGCACTCGCCTGTGCGACCAAGCCCATTTTGTTCGCCGCTATTGCCTGTTCCAGGCGCGCGGCCAGCGCGTCGAAACCAAAGGCCGAAACGACGGTATGCGTGCCGGGCAGGGTGGCGGTGGACTGGGCACCGGCGTGGTTAGCGGCGAACGCGAGCAGAAGGACGGGGAGCAGCGATAATCGGAGCGTTTTTAGCATGGGCCTTTCCTCTTGTGGTGGATGTTTGGTTGCCGACGATCAGCCTGGGATCCGGCGCGGGATCGGGCGCAGCGCCGCCGCGACCGCGGCGATCTGCAGCTCCACCGAAATCGCGGTGTGGCTCATGATCTCCAGTTCGCGGTCCTCGAAGACATCCCGGCCGGGGTGACTGCGCGTCCACGCCGCCAGAGTCTGGTCGCGCGCGAAGATGAGCGCCTCGATCTGTAGCCGGAACAGCCGCAGCATGGCGCCGATCCAGCGGTTCACCGGCCAGGAAGGGTTGGCGTGGTCGATGGCGAAGCCGTCGAGCATGGCGACCACGTCGCGCGCCGGATACCAGGTGTCGCCGGTAACCCAGCGGTTCACGGTAAACAAACCGATCGGCAAGCCATAGGCATCCATTGAAATGGCAATCAGATGCGACAGTGCCTGATCGCCCGCAGGCCAGGGTTCGTCACCCGCGTATATCGCGGGCGCCACGCCGGCGGGCATCCCGGGCGCCCGCAGGAAGGTATGAAAATGGCCGTGTTCGCCCTCGCTGCCGCGGTGGGCATGGTAGTAGTACTGCGCGTGCGTGTCTGCGTCGAAGACGTCGTCCACCGGGTAGTGCTCGTATTCGACGAACTCGCCCTGCCCGCGCAGCATTTCGCCGACGACGTTCAGCCCGCCCTTGTCCAGCACCCGTTGGCACTCCAGCACCTCGGCGCCGGCACTGCGCATGAGGTGCAGCGCCGGTCGCGTAAGCGCAGAGAAATCGCAAGCGCCTGCGGTCAACATCCTCGCCGCGTTCATTTTGCCTCCGCGCCGAGCGGGCGGCGCTCCTCGAACAACGTGTAGTGCGAGGCGAGCGAGTCGGCCAGCGCCTGGCGGATCATCGGCTCACCCTTGCCGGCGCCTTCGGCGAGCAACGAACGGTACAGTCCGGTATAGAACGCGTCCGGCTCGACCCTCACACGATAGACCAGGGTCGCCGCGCGTTGCTGCCGCGGGACCGCGTAGTCCAGCACCGCCTGCGCGCCCGCGGCCAGCCGCGTATCGGAGATCTCACGCGACAGGTCGAGCGGCACTTGGCGCGCGATCACATATTCGCGCCGCGTGCCGGGGACGGCGCGCCCGGCCGAATCTTCCTGGAACATCTCGACGACCACCTTCGGCGTAACGTAGGTCGGGAAATCGTGCCCGGTGCCGGTATTGCGCACGGTCAGCGCGCCGCGCACGGCGCCGGCCTCGATGCGCGGCGGCACGACGTCAATCGTTACCCCTGCGCGGGCCATGTCGGGATCATGGATGCCGCGCCAGAGATGGCGCCGGTCGGGCATGTGGCAGGACTGGCACTGTTTGCCCTCGCGCGCATAGGGACTCGCCTTCCATTCCTCGTAGGTGTTCTCGAGCAGCTTTCCGTTCAGCGCGTAACCGTCCGCAGGGAACTGGTGGCAGGAAGCGCAGAAGCGCGAATCGGCGAACGCGGCGCTCACCTGCCAACCGCCATGCGGCAGTTGCTCGTCCGGTTTCGGCACCGAGCCATCGCGTCGCGCCGGCCCGAAGCGCCGGTCGCCGCGTACATGGCAGGCGGCGCAGACCACACCTTCCTCGTGCAAAGCAGCGCCCTTGCGCGCGTTGGGCCGCGTAAGTGCCGCAACTAGGCTGTCTGCCTGTTCGGCCAGCGGCGCGTGGCAGCGGATGCACCCTTGCTGCTCTTCGCGCGCCTGCGGTGCCATGTTCATCAACTGCCCCATCACGCCCGGTCCCATGGCTTTGGCGTGCCGGGCGCCGCTCCAGTCCCGGAACTGTTGCACATGACAAGTGCCGCAGGACGCGGGGTCGAGCGCCGCTTCGAGCGGCGTGAAACTGGACGGCGCCGCGCCCTGAGGAGCGAGCGGCCGCTGCCAATACTTATCCAGAAACTGCACGATGCCGTCTGTACCCGCGAGCGCGGAACTCGGCAGCGCGGTCTCGGACCAGCCGGCGAGCACGGCCAGAATCAATAGCAGGAAGAGACCAAGGCCCCTCCCCGCACGCCGCCGCCCGAGCAGACGCAGGCGCACCACGAGCTTACTTTTTAACTGCGCACGGGTTCTTGGCCGCGCAGGGATTCTTTGCCGCACACGGATTCTGCGCTGCGCAAGGGTTGGCGCTTTTGGCGGCGCAGGGATTCTGAGCAAGCACGGGGCCGGCGAGGGCCAGTGCGAATACACCGGCGACGGCGGTCTTCAGCGGTCCTGCGCGGAAATGCATGGCGGATGCCTCCTTATGTCGATCGTTGACGGCGCAGCCGCCCTCGGCCTGCGCTGGCCGGCGAAAGGCGGCTGGCGTCTATGGCCTTAATTCCTGGCCGCGCAGGGATTTTTCGCCGCGCACGGGTTCTTGGCTGCGCAGGGGTTTGCCGTCTTGGCAGCACAGGGGTTCTTCGCCGCGCACGGGTTGGCGGTCTGCGCCGCACATGGGTTCTTCGCCGCGCACGGGTTTGCCGCGAAGACCGGACCGCTAAGCGCAAACGCCAGGGCGCCGGCTATCGCGAGTTTGAGGGGTTGTTTGAGCACGTTCATATTGAGTCTCCTAAAGATCCGAAAAGGCCGGGATATGGTTGGGCCGGGAGCGGTGCGCTGCCCTGCTGTCGAAGTAGTCGTGCAACTCGGCCAATTCCTTACAAAACATCTCAGGCCCGGCGGGACGCCGCGGCGCCATCGGCGCTTCGCCCCCGCCAGATCCGGCAATGCCCATGTTCCATTCATAGACATCTCGTGGGAACATGTTCTACTCGGAATTTATGTCAAAATACCCGGTCCGCGCGCGCTGCCACAGGACAGGCGCTGCCACGGGACAGTTTTCGAGATAGGGGAGCCGGATGACCGAACAAGACGAACACGCGCACGGCTTGGAGACGCACCGAAAGTATCTGCTCCGCTACGCGCAATTCCACCTGCGCGACGCTTCGCTCGCCGAAGACGCGGTCCAGGACACGCTCATGGCTGCGCTCGCTCAACGCGAAGCCTTCGAGGCTCGCTCGCAACTGCGCACCTGGCTCACGGGCATCCTCAAGCACAAGATCGTCGACCTGACCCGCAGCCGCAGCCGTGGTCTGCCAGCAGACGCGTTTGCGTTAGGGGAGGACGAAGTATCCGGCGATGGCGCCTTCAACGCCAAGGGCAAGTGGGTCGATCCGCCGGCAGATTGGGGGATGCCCGATGCCGCGCTCGAATCCAGCCAGTTCTGGGCGGTCTATCAGGAATGCTGCCAGCATATGTCCAAGCGCGACGCGATGGTGTTCTCGATGCGCGAAGTGATGGGACTGTCGTCCGAAGAAATTTGTAAGAAAATCGAGATTTCGACGTCTAACCTGCATGTGATCCTGTTTAGAGCGAGGCTGAGCTTGCGTAACTGCTTGAGCAAGAACTGGTTTGGAGGACAGCATGAGTAAGTTTATGTATTCGTGCGAGGAGGCCTCCGAAATTTCGTCCCGGGCGATGGATGCGCCGCTGACGCTATGGGAACGCACGTTGCTCCGCATGCACCTGCTGCTGTGCGATCGCTGCAGCAATTTCTCGCGCCAGATCGAATTTCTGCGCCGCGCGTCCGGTAAGCTTCCCGAGATACTCGAGAAAGAAAAGGACTGAGCTCGCGGTCTGTGAGCCACGTCACACTCGCGATTTCGCCAGCCGCGCCATCGCGCCGCGCACCGCCAGCGCGGCCGGAATAGTCCAATCTCCTTTACGCGGCCGCCTTTCAATCCGGCCCGAAGCGCGCCTGTAAGAAAAACCTCGTGCCTCGCGACCAAGTGGCACGAGCAGACTGCGCACGGCATCAGTTCACCCAGCGCCAGCTTGCAATTGCGCGTACCGGGATTAGCGACAGCGATATGGTCAGGATCAGCTTCGACGTTCGCCGGATCGGCCGGGTTCCAGGCGGCCCGTTCCGATCTGATAAATCGCGCAGCCCGCGCGCGCTGCCATTTAACGACGATCACGATCCGCAGAGGTGACTGAGATGGCCGACGAAAACGAGCACGCGCATTCCCTCGAGACGCACCGCACATACCTGCAGCGCTACGCGCAGTTTCATCTGCGGGATTCATCGCTTGCCGAAGACGCGGTGCAGGACACGATGATGGCTGCGCTTGCCCAGCGCGAGCAGTTTCAGGGCCGCTCGCAGCTGCGCACCTGGCTCACCGTCATCCTGAAAAACAAAATCATCGATCTGACCCGCAGTCGCATCCGCGGTCTGCCCGCAGACGCGGTAGCGCTGGGAGAAGACACCGATTCCGGGGACGGGCCGTTCAACGCAAACGGCAAATGGGTCGATCCGCCGGCGGACTGGGGCAGGCCCGATGCCGCGCTCGAGTCGAGCCAGTTCTGGCGCGTGTACCAGGAGCGCTGCCAGCGCCTGTCCCCGCGCGATGCGCAGGTGTTCTCGATGCGCGAAGTGATGGGCCTGGCATCGGAAGAAATCTGTAAGAAGCTCGAGATTTCGACGTCTAACCTGCATGTAATACTGTTTCGGGCGAGGTCGAGCTTGCGCACCTGTCTCGGCAAACACTGGTTCGGGAGGCAGAATGAGTAAGCTGATGCATTCTTGCGAGGAAGCCGCCAGGCTTTCGTCGCAGGCGATGGATACGCCGCTGACGCCGCCGGAACGCCTCCTGCTTCGCCTGCACCGCGCGATGTGCGCGCGCTGCACGAATTTCAACCGCCAGATGGATTTTCTGCGCCACACCTCGCGCAAACTCCCCGAAACGTTCGAAAAGGACGGCGACTGAGCCGGCCCGGCGCCGTTTGCGGTCTACGCTCGCAGTCATCCCCGGAGGAGAAGTGATGAAATCGATTCGCCAGTGTGTCGCGCTGTTACTGTTCAGCACTTTCGCCCTGACCGCGCACGCGGATTTGCAAGAGGGTCAGGCGGCGCCGAAACTGGACGCCACGCTCATTGACGGCAAGGTCCTCACTGCGCGCCAGACTGAAGGCAAAGTGGTCGTGCAGCTCTTCTGGGCGACCTGGTGTCCAATCTGCGCGAGCGAACTACCGGAGTTCCAGAAACTCTACGATACGTACAAGCCGCGCGACCTGGAAATCATCGCGGTTTCCCTCGACCGGGACCCAGCTGAAGTGAACGAATTTTGGCGCGCCCATGGATACACTTTCCCGGTCGCCATGCGCTCTGACACCATCCGTCAGGGCTATGGCCGCATCGTCGGCGTACCGACTCTCTACATTATCGACCGAAAGGGCATAGTGCGCCTTAAACATCTAGGCCATTTGACCGGCGATGAGATCGAGGCGCAGATCAAGGCATTGCTGTAACGCTGTGTGCTGTGCGCCGCGTGCCGCAGCCATGCTGGCCTTGCGATTGCGGTGATCGCAACGCAGCCACCGGCAACGCCTAGTTGGACTTCGCGCGTTGCGTAGCCAAGATTCGGCTCCATTGGTCTGGAAACCGCACCAGTGCTTGGATTGAAGGTGGCGGCGCACACAATGGAACGGCCACCCGGAGGTGGCCGTTTATACTCGAGTCGGTTAGAAG
>DATKUQ010000144.1:0-7116 GCA_035530495.1 Burkholderiales bacterium | reverse complement strand
GCGCAGCTCGTGCTGCTGGCCATCGGCATGGCGGTTGGAAGCCGCACCGGATGGCTTATCGGCTGGTCTCTGATCGCTGCAATCAGCCTGGCTGCCTGGATCGGTGTCTATCGCCGTTTGCGCCTGGTCGACGACACGCCGACCTCCAACATCGCCACGGCCGCCCAGGGTTACGTCGAATTGTCCGGCCGTTGCGAGACGCCGGGCGACCCCACGCTCGCGCCCTATTCGCAGTTGCCCTGCGTCTGGTGCCGCTATGTCATGGAAGGGCGCTCGAACGGCGGATGGGCGCATCGCGAGCATGGCGAGACCGACGCCGGATTCCTGCTCGTCGACGCGACGGGCAGATGCCTGGTCGACCCAGCCGGAGCGGAAGTTCTAAGCAATAACAAGGATACCTGGACCCAGGGCGACTACCGCTACACCGAATGGAGGATCAATCCGCACAGCCTGGTCTACGTGCTAGGCGACTTCCGCACGCTGGCGCACGAGCCTTCGGCCATCGAAAAGGAGAGCGATGTCTCGGCGCTGCTGACCGAGTGGAAGCGCGACCATGCGGCGCTGCTCGCCCGCTTCGACCGCAACCACGACGGCAGGATCGACCTCGACGAATGGGAGCAGGTACGGCGCGCCGCGCGTGCCGAGGTGGAGAAGAATTACCGCGAAATGCAGGCAGCGCCCAAACTCTGCGGCATGCAAGCGCCCAAGGACGGACGGCCGTACCTCATCTCGAACATGTCGCAGCGGCAGCTGGCGCGCAAATACCTGCTGTGGATCTGGGTGCACCTCGCCATCTTCGTCGCCGCGATGGCCGGCCTGGGCTGGAATCTGGTCTCGTAGCAAACGCCCGCCGACGCTTCGACCCGATCGTGCTCGACAGCCAACCCAGTCGTACCGCTCTCGCAACCGCGTATCTGCGCGCCGCGCATCAGCTGTTGGACGCACCGCCGCACGTATTGGAGGACCCGCTGGCTGTTTCCGTGCTTGGCGACGGCGCGCCGGACCGTATCGGTAACGACGCCGCTCGGCATCGGTCGCCGGGGGCGCGGGCGCTTCGCGCTCGCGTTGTCCTGCGCACACGCTTTGCCGAAGACAGGCTCGCCCAAGCCGTCGCCAGAGGCGTATGCCAGTACGTACTGCTCGGCGCCGGGCTCGACACGTTTGCGTTCCGGCAGCCTTCGTGGGCCAAGTCCCTGCGTATCGTCGAAATCGATCATCCCGATACGCAAGGCTTCAAGCTCGCAATGCTGGCGCGGGCGCACATTGAAGCGCCCTCGAATGTGACGTTCGGGGTCATCGATTTCGAACGCGAGTCCCTGCTCGAGGGCCTTGGTCGCCATGGGGTCCTGCCGAGCCAGCCGACATTCTTCTCCTGGCTGGGTGTGACGATGTACCTTAGCGAAGCGTCGATCGACCGGGCCCTGCAATCGATGGGGGCATTTGCCGCGGGAAGCGAGCTCGTTCTTACCTTCCTGGAACCGCCGGACGAGCGGCCAGCAACGGCCGCTCGATCCTTGCATCGGCTTGCCGCGCGGGTTGCCGCCGCAGGAGAACCGTTCACAAGCTACCTCAGCCCCGCAAATGTCGAATCCAAGCTGCGTCATGCCGGCTTTGCGAGCGTGGGCTTCCTTACTCCGGAAGAAGCCGAGTCCCTGTATTTTTCGCCGCCGTCGCCGGACCTGCCGCCGCCGGCGGCGACCGGGATTGCCTACGCCATCCGATAAGGCCGTACGCGCAAATAGCGAACCGCCTCCCGCGGATGTGCCGCTAAGCTATAATCGCGTCGCCTGAATTTGGCCATGCAGCGCTGCATCGAGGCCGGCGAAGCCCATTACGGACGTATATCCCGTACGCCCAGGCGAATACCCGTTGAGAAGCATTCCGGTGCGGAAACAGCGGTCCCTGCGCACAAACGGAAAGGCTTGTGATTTGAGGCAACGGAACCCTATCGCGATTCCAGTCGAGGCAGAGAAACCGTCCAAGCCCGCTTGTAGATCCTTGCGAACCGATACTGACCGCGACCCAGTCAGTCCCTTGCGCCCCCTGCAAACGCCGACCTCGAATAGCCATGCGCCAGAGAACATGCCTGCGCTACTTGTCCTGATCCACGGACTGTTCAGCAGCCCGCAGGAGTTCGGGCTCATTAACAATTCGTTCCGGCTCGCGGGCATCGAGGTGATCGCCCTGGAGATCGACGGATATACGGACGGTCATCAACGCGGTATGTCGCAGTGGCGCGACTGGCTGAAGGCCGCGTCGGATGCACTGGACGCCGCCGTTCCCCCCGGCAGAAGAGTCATACTGGCCGGGCTATGCGTCGGCGGCGTCTTGGCGGCAGCGCTGGCCCTGGAACGCAAGGCGCAAACCCAAGGTCTCGCCCTGCTTTCGCCCACCTTCGATTACGATGGCTGGGGCCAGTCCCGGTGGCGACATTTGCGGCATGTGGCTTATGCGCTGAAGTTAGACCGCTTTATCCGGATTGCCGAGCGCGAACCCTATGGAATCAAGAATGAACGAATCCGGCGCTGGGTGATTGAGGAGCTCAAGGCGAGACGCAAGTCTGCCGTTGGGCCGGCGCTGCTGCCTCTTTGGGCGATACACGAGGCGGAAAGGCTGATGGCTCATGTTCGCGCCAACATATGGCAAATCGGCTGCCGGACTTTGGTCATTCACGCGCGCGAAGACGAACTCAGCGCGCTGCCGGGCGTCGAACGGATGTTCCATGAAATCGCAGCAAAGGACAAAAGCCTGGTGGTGCTGGAGAACAGCTATCACATGATTACCATCGACAACGACAGAGCGCGGGTGGCGGCGGAACTGGCCAGGTTTGTCCGCAGGGACATCGACGTCGCCGACCCCTTATAATCGCGCGCGGCAAGCGCTTCCGCCTTGGCCGCGCCGCCGGCGCTGCGGGCATTTTTCTGGATATTCTCCGTGACCACATTCGACGAAGTTGTGCAACTGATCCACGAAAAGTTCGGCGTCGAGTCCGGCAATCTCAGCCCGGACACCACGCTGACGGAGTTCGGTCTGGATTCCCTTACGCTCGTCGAGTTGATCTTTGCGATCGAAGAGCATTTCGGCGTCGAGATTACGGACGATGCCGACATCGAGAGCCTCAAGGATCTGGCAACGCTGATTGACGAACTGCGCTCTGCGAAAAAGTCATGAGCGGACGCGAAGTGGTGGTCACCGGGCTGGGGCTGATGTCCCCGCACGGAAACGACGCGGCCACTGTTTTCGACGAGCTCATGCGGGGACGCTCCGCCATCAGGCTGTTCGAACGCCCGGGGCTGCCGTCCGCGGTTGTAGGCCAAGTTGAATTCGATGCAACGCAGTGGTTCTCGCGGCTGCAACTGGTCGGCGTGGACCGCGTCAGCCAGTTGGCTGTCGCCGCGTCCGAAAGCGCACGGCGTGATGCCGCCTGGAGCGACCAGTACGCGTCCGAACGCATCGGCGTATTCGTCGGCTCCGGCATGGGTGGCGCGGCTACGATTGACGAGGGTTACACCGCCTTGGCGGCCGGAAAGCGCGCCTCGCCGCTGACCGTGGTCGCCAGCATGGTCAACGCGCCCGCCGCGCACGTGGCCATGCGCATCAAGGCCCACGGTCCGGTATTGACCTACTCGGTGGCGTGCGCCTCTTCCGCGGCGGCAATCGATGCGGCAGCGCGCGCGGTTCAGGAGGGCGACATCGACATCGCTATCGCGTGCGGCAGCGAGGCGCTGATCCTGCCGAATGTGATTCGGGCATGGCAGGCACTGCATACGCTCGCAAGCCCGGATGCCGACGATCCGTCGGCATCCTGCCGACCATTCGCCGCAAACCGCTCGGGATTCGCGCTTTCCGAAGGAGCGGCTGCGATGGTTCTTGAATCCCGTGCGCATGCAGAGAGCCGCGGTGCCCGAATCTACGCCGCTTGGGCGGGCAGCGGCATGTCCTGCGATGCCGCGCACCTGACCAAGCCGGATGCCGACGGCCAGGCAAGAGCGTTGCGTTTGGCCCTGCAGCGCAGCGGCCTGGAACCAAATGAAGTCGGCTACTGCAACGCTCACGGCACGGCCACCCCGATTGGAGACGTGGTTGAATGCAACGCGCTCCGGGCAGTCTGGGGCGAGTCGATAGACACGCTTCGCGTCAGTTCGACCAAGTCGATGCACGGCCACCTGCTGGGTGCGGCTGGCGCTTTGGAGGCGGCGATCACTGTCCTCGCCTTGTACGAAAAGCAGATTCCCCCGACAGCACATTCGCATCCCGCGGATCCTGCCTGCGCCGCCCCTATCGTGAGGGGCCAAGGCGTAGATGCTCCCGACCTAACAGCGGCGATCAGCAGTTCATTCGCATTTGGCGGCACCAATATCGTTCTGGTCTTCCGGGCTGAGGCCAGCCGCTAGTGTCCCAGTCGCAAACCTGCCGAACGGGTCCTTTGAAGCCACGGTCCAGAACGCTTGCCGCTCGCCGATAGCCATGATTGCGTCGGATATAGGTAAGCGCTGACACCATGCTGGTCGTCGATAAGTCAAACGGATGAAGCGGACGCGCCTACTGCGCGCGCGCCCATCCTGTTTTGGCGGTCATCGTCGACGCACACGATTGTGGCGCCGAGGCGCCGTTCATACCGCCTTCTGATAGGCGGCTTTGTGCCAGGCGAGGCGCCAGGAATAGTTAAGCCCGATATACAAGCGCCAGGTGCGGTAGAGTCTGCGGGTCATTAGGGTTTTCCTCTTTCAGCACCGAAATGTTTTGCCTCCGGCCAGACCGGTAAAAGCGGATCCATAGCCTCCTCCGGTCCGGCAAGATGCGTGGTGAACGCGCACTACTTGCACATTCCGTGCCCGGAAGCCCTTGTCCTGGCGCCGCGACATGAAGGGACGGAAAACGGGCCCGATGCAAAATGCGGTACAGCCGCAATATTTCATACGCCCCGGACTGTTCCGTGAACTCGCTCATGTTTACGCTGTCGAAAGGCATGCTCGGGCGAAAGCAGGGAGGCGACGGCATTTCGACGAAGTGTCGGGCCGATGTCACCTCGAAGCGCCCAGCCGAAAGCACCGATCGTCTAATGCGGTGCAAACGGCCAGCTTGCATCCTGTCCTGTCATGGCACCCGGTGAATGGAGGGAAACAGATCAAACCTCCCTGGCGCTCCGGCCGATGCCATCGCAGGGCTGATATAATGCTCGCCCGGAGTGCCGGAGTGCCGAAGATCCACTTTGCTGTCAACCACGTGAGGAACCTGTAATGAAAGAAGACAAGATTGCCCGCCGCCAGTTTCTGAAGCTCAGCGGCGCCGCCCTGACGATGATTCCCCTGATGGTCGTCTCCAGCCGGGCCGATGCCGCGGTCAACGCGTCCATGCGCGCTGCGCTCAAGTACCAAAACAAGCCGGAGGGCGGCAAGGAATGCTCCGGATGCATGCATTTCATACCCGGCGCGTCTGCAACAGCCAATGGCAGCTGCAAAGTTATTCCGAACGACACCGAGATTTCGCCCCACGGCTACTGCATGGCCTGGGCCAAGAAGTAACGCGAGCTTCAGACACGGCCAAGCGCCGCGGAGGATCCGCGGCGCTTCAGAGTTCCATCAGATCGCGCCCGAGCACGATCCTTCCGCCGTAGTTGCGCGCCGCGGCTTCCAACCACAGCTCATCGGCGACATTTTCCGCGGGGACGAAGTGCGACAGCACCAGGCACTTCACCCCGGCCTCGCGCGCGACCACGCCCACCTGGTCCGCAGTCGTATGGCTGTCGAGCAGGTGCTGGCGCAGCCGCGTCGCGTTGTCCAGCCGGGCGCAGATCTCGTCCAGGGCCGGCTCGTACATCACTTCGTGCACCAGCACGTCGGCGCCGCGCGCGAGTTCGATCAGGCTGTCGCAGGGCGCGGTGTCGCCGGAGAACACGATGGAGCGGTCGGCCATGTCGAAGCGAAACGCGAACGCGGGCACCACCGGGGGATGCTTCACCAGCGCGCAGGTCACGCGCACGCGCTCGTCGCGGTAGACCTCGCCCGCAGCATCGATTTCGTGCGCGCGGATCAGCGGCGCGAGCGGCGGGCGCCCCTCGTCGGCGATGCGCGTCGCGATGTCGTAGGCGTTGAGCGCGAGGTACTGCTCGGTCATGCGCACCAGCGGCGGCGGCCCGTAGGCATCGACCGGCGCCTTTAGCCCCGCGGCCCACAACAGCAGGAACAGATTGCCGTAGTCCGCATTGTGGTCCGAGTGGTGGTGCGTGATGAACACCGTGCGCAGCGAGCGAAAGGGGAGCGACGCTTTCGCCATCTGGCGCGCCACGCCGTTGCCGCAATCGACAATATAGCTCACGCCGTCGACCGCCACCGCGAACGCGGGTGCCGAGCGCGTCACCTTGGGCGTGGGACCGCCACCGGTCCCGAGCAGCACCAGCCGGCTTGCGCTCATGTACGCGCTCCGATGACGCGCGACAGAAACGCGCGCGTGCGCTCGTGGCGCGGCTGCGCCAGTATCTCGCCCGGCGGGCCCGATTCGACGATCACGCCCGCGTCCATGAAGGCGACGGTGTCCGCGGCGTCACGCGCGAACGCCATTTCGTGGGTCACGACGATCATCGTCATTCCGTCCTCAGTAAGTCCGCGCATCACATTGAGCACTTCGCCGACGAGTTCGGGATCGAGTGCGGAAGTCGGTTCGTCGAACAAGAGCAGCTTGGGCCGCATTGCCAGCGCGCGCGCGATCGCGACGCGCTGCTGCTGTCCGCCCGAAAGCCGGCTCGGGTAGGCATCGGCCTTGTCCGCGAGGCCGACGCGCGCCAGCAGCGCGCGCGCATGCTCCGTGGCCTGCGCCTTGGCTTCGCGCCGCACCCTGATCGGCGCTTCGATGATGTTCTGCAGCACCGTCTGGTGCGGAAACAGATTGAAGCGCTGGAACACCATGCCGATATCGGCGCGCTGACGGCAGATCTCGCGCGGATGCATTTCGTAGAGGCGGTCGCCGCGCTCGCGATAGCCGACGAGCTCGCCGTCGACGTACAGGCGCCCGTCGCTGACCTTCTCCAGGTGGTTGATGCAGCGCAGGAAGGTGCTCTTGCCAGAGCCTGAGGGTCCGATCAAACACAGCACTTCGCCGCTCGCCACCTCTAGGTCG
>DATKUQ010000143.1:0-2437 GCA_035530495.1 Burkholderiales bacterium | reverse complement strand
AGGTTCAGCCCGCCCCTTACCTTGAACGCGCCTACGGGCAGGTGGTTCTCATGCTTTACCCAGACATCGGCGCCGATCAGTTCGCTCAGGCCGGAATAGCGATACAGCGGCGTGCGCCTGAGGTGGCGATAAACATGGACTCGGGCGGCGATGATGTCACGCAGCGACGGCATTGCGCCGTCTGCAAGTTCGGTCCTCTCCTGCGCTTTATCCACGGCGCAAACGCCGGTTCAGAATATGCGCCCAGGCGTCGCGCGTGGATCGCGCATGCGGTACTGCCCCGACTCGACCTGATGGAAGAACTGCTCGCACAGCACATTGAACAGCTCCGGCTCTTCGAGATTGCAGGCGTGCCCGGTCTGCGGCATCAAGGCCAGGCCGGCGGAGGGCATGTGGCGCTTGAGCATGAGCGAAGCGTCCAGGCAGGGCTCGTCCTCGTCCCCGCTGATGATCAGCGTAGGCACCCGGAATTTCGCCATCTGCGCCTCGAAGTCGCCGAGCGAGGGGCGCAGCGCCTGATAGCCCTTGAGCGTCAGCGCGGAACCCTTGGCCGAGTGCTTTCGTACCAGCTCGATGAACTCGGCGAAAGCGCGCGGATTCTTGTTCTGCAGCTGCACCCGCGTCGGCGACTCGCCCCGCGCGGCCGTGCTTTTTTCCCAGCCCCCATTCAGGAGCTGCTCGGCCGCCGCCTCCGATTCCTGTTTGAACTTCGCGCGCGATTCGGGCATGGATCCCGAGCCGATGCCGGCGAGCGTGAGCGACAGCGCGCGCTCGGGCCGCTGCATGCCAAAATAAAATGTGGCGAACGCACCCATCGAAAGTCCGACGATGTGCGCCTTGTCGATCTTCAGGCCATCGAGCATCGCCAGAATGTCGGCGCGCTGGTGCTCGAAGCCGTAATCCTCCACCTTCCCCGGCACGTCGGAAGGCGGATAGCCGCGCGCATTGTAGGCGATGCAGCGATAGCGGCGCGAGAAATGGCGCAGCTGCGCCTCCCAGCTGCGGTACTCCCCCATGAATTCGTGCACGAACAGGATCGGTGTACCCGCGCCTGCTTCTTCGTAGTACAGCTTGACGCCGCCGTCGCCAGTGATATGAGGCATGTTGTGTCCTTTCGATGACCAACGCGGTTATATTGAGATCCGTGCCGCATTATAAACGCGGGCGGCGCGCCCACTCGACCGCGGGTTTAAGTCAGACCTATTTGCCCAGCAGCCGCGCGAACTCTCCACTTTCGATCAGCTTCTGCAGGTCTCCGGCGCCGCCGACGAGCATACCCTTGACGAATACCATCGGAAAGGTCGGCCAGCCGGTCCACATCTTCAGTGCGTTGCGGCGCCGCCAGTCGCTCAGATAACTGCCATATTCCAGGTACTTAAAGGGAACTCCCTGCCGGCTGAGAATTTTCCTCACCTTCTTTGGAAACGGATTCTGCGCCATGCCGACGACGACGATATCGTTGCCGGCGACCGCGGCCTGTACCTCCCTGACGATGTCGGCGTGGTTGCTCGCGACGACATCGCGTATCGCCGGGTGAATGTGCATTTCATCGAGGATACTGCGGCTCAACTTGGACCTCCTTCACGCGGAACTTGTAACAAGAACAGGAGGTTCGCACTTTGCGTTCCCCGGAAAACAACCGAGCCGATTCAGACCCGACCGGTATGCTACCAAAACGATCCGGCGTTCTGCCACTCGAGCCGGAGCCTCTGCGTGCTCTGCGCCTGCCGCGTCGGCGTTGATCTTGGCGTTTGCATTGTCCGGCAATTTGCGCGGTGGGGTCCGGTTTCTTTTGGCGAGCGGATGGCTCTTGCCGCGCCTCTGGCCCTGTCGGCAGGCTTTTGGTGTTTACAAACGCGTCGCCAATGTATACAGTATCCAAAATACAAGCGCGGTTGTCTCCGTCGGTTGCAAAGGAAATGCGTCCTTGGTCGATTTACTGAATCCACTTGAACGCCCGCTCGCTCTCGGCGACCAGGTCTATCAAACGCTGCGCGCCAATTTGCGCAACGGCAAAATCCTGCCTGGATACCCGCTGCAGGAAGTGCAGCTCGCGGCCCGGCTCGGCGTTTCGCGCACGCCGGTGCGCGAAGCGCTTACGCGCCTGGCGAGCGAAGGGCTGGTCTCATCCGACGGCCGCGGCTTTTCCGTGCCGGCGCTGACCCTGCAGAGCGTCAATGACATCTACGAAGTCCGCTTTCTGGTGGAGCCCGAAGCCGTGCGCCATGTCGCGGAGCAGGCTAACGATCCCGCGGCGCTGGCACCGGTAGTGCGCGCGCTGGAGGCCAGCGGCGCCGCACACAAGGCCGGCGACAACGAGGCCTTCATCGAAGCCAACGCGCTGTTTCGCGCGTCCTGGCTGGCGCTGGTGCCCAATCGGCGGCTGGTGCACGCGGTCGAACTGTATGCCGACCACGTGCAACACCTGCGTGCGCTT
>DATKUQ010000142.1:0-7784 GCA_035530495.1 Burkholderiales bacterium | reverse complement strand
GGACGCTGCCGCTGAAAACGGCGGCCAGCGCCAGCAAAGGAACAACAATAAGTGTTTTTTTCATCGTCCCCTATTATGCCAAACTCGGCGCCTGGAGGTCGCGCGCTGTTGCGCGGTCCACCAAGCCGGTGCAATGGAAATGCGGACGGCTGGCTCGACGCCGCCGCTAAATCGCTCAATGCATGCACGCGCGCGAGGCCGGAGACGCGATCCGCCGTCCCGGATTCCACGGGCGGCCTGCAAATGGCCGTATCTTGAGCGTCAACTCAAACGCCGCTGCCTTGCCGTGGCCCCTGGGCGACATGGGCCGCTGGATTACATGACTGTTTGTTGACCTATCTCAGAATCTTCGCAGAACGTGATGATTAAATCGCTCCCTGCAGCAGCTCGCCGTCGATCCCGCGCTTCGCGACCAGAAACTGGTGGTAAAGCTGGCGAAAGTCAGCGACCGGGGTCTCAAGTTGGCCGCCGCAAACCACCGCGGGTGTCGGTGTAATTTCATATACAAATTCAAAATTAGGGGAATACCAACGTGAACAAATTTCTGCAAAAAACGCTCCTCGCGGCGAGCGCCGCCTTGCTCCTTGCCGGCAGCGCCTACGCCGGCGACTTCATTAACATCCTCACCGGCGGTACCAGCGGTGTCTATTACCCGCTGGGCGTCGCCCTGTCGCAGATCTACAGCAAAGCCATCCCCGACGCCAAGTCTTCCGTGCAGGCAACCAAGGCTTCCGCCGAGAATCTCAACCTGCTGCAGGCCGGCCGCGGCGAGCTCGCCTTCACGCTCGGCGATGCGCTGTCCGATGCCTGGAAGGGCAACGCCGAGGTGGGTTTCAAGACACCATTGAAAAAGCTGCGTGGCGTGGCTTCGATCTACCCGAACTACATCCAGATCGTAGCCAGCGCCGATTCCGGCATCAAGACGCTTGCCGATCTGAGAGGCAAGCGCGTCTCGGTCGGCGCGCCAAAATCCGGCACCGAGATCAACGCGCGTACCGTTCTCAAGGCTGCCGGGCTTAGTTACAGCGATCTGGGCAAGGCCGAATATCTGCCTTTTGGCGAGTCGGTCGAGCTGATGAAGAATCGCCAGATCGACGCAACGCTCATTTCGGCGGGTCTGGGCGTTTCCGCTTTGCGCGACCTGGCCACGTCGGTGAAAATGGTCATCGTGCCGATTCCGCCCGAGGTCGTCGCGAAGATCAACGACCCGGCCTACCAGGTTGGAGTCATCCCGGCCAACACCTACGAAGGTCAGACGGCCGACGCGTCCACCGTGGCTATCAGGAACGTTCTGGTGACGCGCGAAGGCGTGCCGACCGATACCGTGTACAAAATGACCAAGGCGCTGTTTGGCAACCTCGATGAATTGGTCGCTGCCCATTCCGCCGCCAAGGGGATCAAGCTGGAGAATGCCCTCAAGGGCATGCCCATTCCGCTGCATCCGGGCGCCGAGAAATTCTACCGCGAGGTGGGTTTGATCAAGTAAGCCGCGGGACTGCCCCCAGACTGAAGCCGCGCCGGCCATCCGCCCGCGCGGCTTTTTCCTTGACTCCAATTCCGGAACGCCATGACCAACCCCGCGACCCAGTCCGCCGAGCTTTCGCTCGAACATCCCCTTCCGACCGCGGAATTCGAGGAGCACGGCCATACGCGCAAGTTGGGCGGGCCGGCGCTGCAGGCGATCGTATTCGTCGCCATCGCCTTTTCCGCCTACCAGCTGATGATAGCCGGATTCTCGCCGTTTTCCAGCCTGGTGGCGCGCTCGTTCCACGTCGGTTTCCTGCTGCTGCTCACCTTCCTGCTTTACCCGGCGCTGCAGCGAGCCAAACCGGCGACCCGCATTCCCTGGTACGACTGGATCCTGGCGCTCACCGGTTTCGCCCTGGGCTTTTACCAGTGGATTTTCGAGGGCGACCTGATCCAGCGCTCGGGCGAGCCTACGATGATCGACCTCCTCGTCGGCACCGTCGTGATCGTGCTGGTGTTCGAGGCGGCGCGTCGCATCCTCGGCGTGGCGCTGCCGATCGTCTGCGGCCTGTTCCTGCTCTATGGCCTGTTCGGGCAGTACCTGCCCGGCGAACTCGCCAGCCGCGGCTATAGCTTCGCACAGGTGGTGGACCAGCTGGGCTTCGGCACCGAGGGCATCTACGGCATTCCGACCCTGGTTTCGGCCACTTACATCTTCCTGTTCATCCTGTTCGGCTCCTTCCTCGAGCACGCCGGCATGATCCGGCTGTTCAACAGCGTCGCCCTGGGCTTCGTCGGCAGCGCCCAGGGCGGGCCGGCCAAGGTGGCGGTGATCTCCTCCGGCTTCATGGGGACGATCTCGGGCTCCGGCGTGGCCAACGTGCTGACCATCGGCCAGTTCACCATTCCCCTGATGAAGCGCTTCGGCTATACGCCGGTCTTCGCCGGCGCCGTCGAAGCGACCTCGTCGATGGGCGGCCAGATCATGCCGCCGGTGATGGGCGCGGTCGCCTTCATCATGGCAGAGACGCTCAACGTGCCCTACGCCGACATCGTCAAGGCCGCGGTGATCCCGGCCTTCCTTTATTACTTCACGGTGTTCGTCATGGTGCACCTGGAGGCCGGCCGGCTGAAACTGCTCGGCATTCCCAAGGACCAGTGCCCCAATCCCTGGCGCGCAATACAGGAAAACTGGTACCTGATCTTGCCGCTGGCAGTGCTGGTTGCGATGCTGTTCCACGGCTTCACGCCGATGTTCGCGGGTTTGATGGGGCTCGCCCTGACATCGATCATGATCCTGGGCATGGCCATCGCGGCGCGCATTTCCTATACCGCCTTCCGCGTCGTGTTCTGGGTCGCGATGGGGCTGTCCGCAGCTTCCTTCGCCAAATGGGGGATACAGCCGGTGATGGCGGTGATCGCCGCGCTCGCCATCGTCAACCTGTTCATCGACGGCGGCAGGAAAACCCTGCGCACCATGAAGATGAGCCTGGTCGACGGCGCACGGCAGGCGCTGCCGGTGGGCGTGGCCTGCGCCGTCGTCGGCGTCATCATCGGCGTGCTCACCCTGACCGGGGTGGCCTCCAGCATCGCCGGTTATATCCTCACCGTCGGCCAGCAAAGCCTGTTCGCCTCGCTGGTCCTGACCATGATCGTCTGCCTGGTCCTGGGGATGGGCATCCCGACCATCCCCAATTACATCATCACCAGCTCCATCGCCGCCCCGGCCCTGCTGAAGCTCGGCGTGCCGCTGATTGTCAGCCATATGTTCGTGTTCTATTTCGGCATCATGGCCGACTTGACGCCGCCGGTGGCCCTGGCCGCGTTCGCCGCCTCCTCGATCGCGCGCGCCTCGCCGATGGCGATCGGCTTCAAAGCGACGCAGATCGCCATCGCCGGCTTCGTCGTTCCCTACATGGCGGTGTATGCCCCGGCGCTGATGCTGCAGGGAAATTTGACCGCGTTCAGCGTTGCCTACATCGTTTTCAAGGCCGTGCTCGCGGTCAGCCTCTGGGCGGCGATGACCATCGGCTACCTGTGGCGGCCGATCGGCCTGTTCGGGCGGACATTCGCCTTCGTCGCCGCCGCTATGCTGGTCGCCGCCGTTCCCTTCACCGACCAGATAGGTTTCGCCATGTCGGCGATCTTTCTCGTCTGGCAGTGGTCGATGAACCGGAAAGAACCGCAATGATCGGCATCTGCCTGGCCGCCGGGCTGATCAGCGCCAGCCTGCCGCTGTCGTCGTTCACTCTGGCGTGGACGCACTCGATTGAGAAGATCCGCTGGGAAGAGGATTACCGCGTCGTCGACTCGAAGCCCCCCCGTCTGATCTTGACCGAAGCGCGCATCAGGGGCAGCGGTGCGGGAATGGAGCCGCCTGCGGACGCCGTCTTTAAGGACGGCGTCTGGCATTACCGCCCGAAGCTGCCGCCTCTGGAGAAGCTGCGTCTGAGCCATTCGCCCTACACCGCCGGCTACGAGATCTGCAGCGCTGGACGCTGCCGCTCCCTTGCTTCGGCGCTGCCGGGTATTCAGGGCACGACGGTGATCGAGCTCGCGCCGTGCACGATCCCTTGAGGCGAGGCCGCACATGCGCGACGCCTAAGGCTCGATTCGATTGCCTTAAGAACAGGTTCCAAAACGAATGCATTTATCATTGTCATTCCGAGCGAAGCGAGGAATCTGCTGTTGAATCAAACCTCAAGCAGATTCCTCGGCCTGCGCCCCGGAGGAAGTCCCCTCGGGGGACGGCCTCGGAAAGACATGTCATTTTGAAACGGCTTCTAAGCGATCTGCTCTGATTGCGGATTTCCGGCTGCGTCGGGCAGCGCCGCGTCGAGCATATCGATAAAGGCGCGTGTCTTCGCCGGCATCAGCCGGCGCCCGGGGAATACCGCCCAGGCCGTGTGCGCAGGGAGACACCAGTCGGGCAGCACCCTGCGCAATGTCCCAGCGCGCACGCTGTTTGCTGCGAGGGAATCGGCTATGGCGGCAATGCCTGCCCCTGCAAGGGCGAACTTGAGCAGCAGCTCCGGGGAATTCGCCGTTGCGCGGCCTGGAGGTACGCCTTCCCAGCGCTGGCTACCGCTGATCAAGGTCCATGCGGACGACTCCCCGCTGCGCCCGAGCAGGCGCAAGGCGTCGTGCTGTCCCAGCTCATCCGGCGACTTCGGGTCGCCGCGCTCGGCCAGGTATCCCGGCGCAGCGTAAAGGCCGTTCGAGAACACGGCTATGCGACGCGCGGCGAGCAGCGCATCGTCGGGAAGTTCTCCCATGCGTATGGCAAGGTCGAAATTCTCCCCGAGCAGATCGACGCGCCGCGGCGACAGGTCGAGTTCCAAAGACACCGCCGGATGCAGGGCGACAAATGCGGCCAGCATGTCGAACAGATGCAGATTGGCAAAATCACTGGGCATCGACACCCGCAGCCGGCCGCTCGGCCGCGTCTGACGGTGTTCGGTCAGCGCCGCGACGGCATCGACTTCCTCCGCCACCCGGCGGGCGTGCTCGAGCAACTGTCCGCCGAACTCGGTGAGCGTGAGGCGACGCGTGGTGCGCAACATCAGGCGCTCGCCCAGCCGCTCTTCGAGCAAGGCGATGCGGCGCGATACCGAAGACTTGGGCAGGCCGATCCGTTCGGCTGCGCGGCTGAAGCTGCCCGCTTCGGCGACACGCGCAAAGATCAGCAGGTCGTTCGGGTCATATTGTCTCATTATAGGAACAATGATATCCAATATAAGGGCTTCTGTCTTCGTTACGGCATCAATATACTCATCCTCACATCATCGATCACCTGAGGAGATCCACATGAACATACTGCAAATCAACGCCAGCGCTCGCCGCGAAGGCTCCAATTCGACGCGTATCGCGGATGCCATCACCGCCCGCCTGCGCTCTGCCCATCCCGAAGCCAGGCTCACGCTGCGCGAGCTCGCCAGCGATCCGCATCCGGCTCTGGATGAAGCTGCGCTCGGCGCGCTGTTCACGCCGGCCGAGAAGCGCACGCCTGCGCAGATCGCCCGGGTCGCACTGGACGACGCGCTGATCGCCGAAGTCCAGGCGGCCGACGTGCTTGTCCTGGGCGTGCCGATGTACAACTTCGGCGTGCCGGCGCAGCTGAAGAACTGGATCGACGCCATCGCGCGCGCCGGAGTCACGTTCCGCTACACCGAGAAGGGCGCCGAGGGCCTGCTCAAGGGCAAGAAAGTCTATGCGGCGCTGGCTCGCGGCGGCCGCTACCGCGGCACCGATACCGATACCCAGGTTCCTTACCTGAAGATGGTGCTCGGTTTCCTCGGCATGAGCGATGTGCAGTTCATCTATGCCGAAGGTCTGGCCATGGGTCCGGAAGCGGTGAAGCAGGGATTTGCCGAAGCCGAAGCCGATCTTGCCGCGGTACTCGCCTGAAGCATCGATGCGGTCAACTGCAATCAAGCTGGGAGAAATGGAAATGAACGATTCTTACAAAGCATATGTTGCCGTCGTCGGGCGGATTCTGCTCGCCCTGATGTTCATCCTGTCGGGCTTCGGCAAGTTCACGAATATTCACGGCACGGCCGCTTATATGACCGGACACGGCATGCCGGCGCCTACGCTGCTGGTGCTCGCGGTGGCGGCGCTCGAATTGTTTGGCGGCATCGCCTTGGTCGTCGGCTTCCGCGTGCGGGCGGTCGGACTCGCGCTGGCCCTGTTCACGCTCGCCGCGAGCGTGATCTTCCACGCCTTTTGGGCCGTGCCCGCAAACCAGCAATTCGTCACGCAGCTGCTGTTCATGAAGAATATGTCGGTAGCCGGCGGCATGCTGCTGATATCCGCCCTGGGCGCCGGACCCCTGAGCCTGGATGCGCGCCGCGCCGAAAAATCGCCGGCGGCAGGCCGCTTCGGACTGGACCCGCTGAAATCCGCCTGAGCCGCTTGTAGGAGGGGCGCCCTCCCACCGGGTCGTAGGAGGCCCACACCTCGGGCCGGCTGCATAATCAAAGGTCATTCCGAGGCCAGCGGCCGAGGAATCTGCTGCTCGCATGAAGAAAAGCAGATTCCTCGCGTTGCTCGGAATGACAGGCGGCAATCGGGGCGAGGGCACACCTCCTACAAGATCGGAGCCCCCCACCGGGTCGTAGGAGGCCCGCCCCCGGGCCGACAGGTGGTTGGCCTTGGCGCAAGTCGCGGCGATGCCGCGCTTCGGCCACAAGCTGGCGCGGATCTACGGCCAGGGAGAATCGCCCATGACCATCACCGCGATGGACAAGGCCGAACTCGACGCGCTGTGCCTCGACCACATCGCGCGCTTCAAGCGCTCCAAAATCTGCCGCTTTGTCGAGGCCCTGCCCAAGTACAGCACCGGCAAGGTGCTCAGGACCGAGCTGCAAAAGCTGCTGTAGCGGGTTTGTACTGCGCTAGCCGGTATATCTGTTTCCGCCACCGGCAGCCGCAGGCAGCGCGTGGCAAAACCGTGTTGTCGGTCCGGAACTTTGCTCGTCTCACCCGGCAGAGAACATCATCCGTTCGGCCCATAGGGGCAAAGGCTGGGAGCGGCGTATTATGCATTCGTGGGCCCCAATCCGATGGACAAGTTCTCCAAATTCGAAACCAAGGTGCTGGTCGCGTTCGCCGCCGCCGTGCTGGTCGTCGTCGGACTCGCGGTCAAGGCCGGGAAGGTGTCGATCGACTCGGCCACGGTGGCGCTTCAGGTTTCGCGCGCCGAAGAGGTGCTCTATGAACTCGCCAAGGTAAGGGGAGACACGCTGCTGATTGAACTCAGCACGCAAAGCTACAGAATTTCGGGCGATACGACGCAAGTCGCCGAACGCGACAAAGCCATTGCGGAGCGGGAAGCGTCGCTGCGCCAGATCAATGCGCTGATTTCGGACGACGCTCCCCAGCAGGAGCGCTGGACGCAATTGCGCCAAGCAGTCGACCGGCGCATCGCGATCGCAAGACGTTCGGTACTGCTGCGAAAAACTAAAGGCGTCGAAGCGGCGAGCGCCTACATTGCGACCGCGCCGCTGCGCGAAACGCGAGAACGCCTGTTCCGGATTCTGCGGGAGATGGAGGTGCACGAACGCAGGCTGCTGGACGACCGCCGCGCCGAACGCTCGCGCGTGCGCAATATTGAATTAGTCACGGACTGGCTCGCCGCTCTGGCGCTGGTTGCACTTCTTACGGCCACCTATTTCTTTATCAGGCGGCAATTGCGGACGACCGAGGCCAGCCGACGCGCACTCGAAGTAGCCAATGCGCGCATCGCGGCGATCCTCGACACCGCGGCGGAGGGCATCATCACCATCAACGAGCGCGGCATCGTCGAAACCATCAAT
>DATKUQ010000141.1:0-3341 GCA_035530495.1 Burkholderiales bacterium | reverse complement strand
AGTGGAGGCGGCGCACGGCAAGAGAACCAAGATCAAGGCGGCAAGCGTACTGCTGCGCTTCGAGGCCCCGCCACTGACCGAGCTTTTGGGCAAAGCCGAAACACTAGCCGCGGAGATCGATACCGAGTTCCTGTGGCAATGTTGCGGGGCAGCTGAGTTTGGTTTCGGCGATTTGGCACGAGAATATTGCGGCCACGCACCCAATGCACCGGAGGCTGCGGCCATTCTGCTCAAGCTACAGTCCGCGCCGATGTACTTCCACCGCAGGGGCAAGGGCCGTTTTCGCGCCGCGCCGGCCGAAACACTCGCCGCGGCGCTTGCGAGCGTTGAAAAGAAGCGGATACAGGAGGAACAAATCCGGTTCTGGGCGGACCAGCTACAGCGCGGCGTCATACCGGAGGCTCTGCAGTCCATGCTGCCGCAGCTGCTATACGGGCCTGATCGCAATCGTATCGAGGCCAAAGCGCTGGAGCTGGCCTGCGACGCGAGTGGCTTGTCGGCGGCGAAGCTGTTTGAGCGCGCTGGCGCACTGCCCTCCAGCCACGACTACCATCTGGGCGCCTTCTTGTTCGAGCACTTTGCGGCCGCTGGCGGCTTTTCAGAGGCTATCAGCATAGGCGAGCCACCGGCGTTGCCACTGGCTGCGGTTGCGGCGTTCAGTTTGGACGACGCCAGCACCACCGAAATCGATGACGCCTTTTCCCTGACACGGCTTGCGAACGGGCGCTATCGCGTCGGCATCCACATCGCGGCCCCGGGGCTGGGTTTTGCTCCCGGTTCCGCTTTGGACAAGGTCGCCCGCGCACGCCTGTCCACGACCTATATTCCAGGGCAGAAAATCACCATGCTGCCGCCACAGGCAATTGAGCGCTACACCCTGGCCGAAGGGCGCGACTGCCCTGCGGTGTCGCTGTACCTCGACATTAACCCGCTATCCCACCTGGTCGAGGGGCAGGAAACCCGTATCGAGCGTGTAAGTATCGCCGCGAACCTGCGCCATCACCAGGTCGAGGCACTGGACGCCGCCTTTCTCGCCGGGGAAGAACGTGGTGATCTTCCTTTCGAGGCCGAACTTTTCTTCCTGTGGCAACTCGCGCTCGAACTGGAGGCAGCACGCGGCAAGCCCGCGACGCAGCAGGACCGCATCGACTACAGCTTCTATGTCGAGAACGAGCGCGTCAGTATCGTCGAGCGCAGGCGCGGCGCACCGCTGGACAAGCTGGTGGCGGAATTGATGATTAGCGCCAACAACAACTGGGGGAGGCTCCTCGCGGATCGGGGCGTTCCCGCAATCTACCGCACCCAATCCAACGGCAAAGTGCGTATGACTACCGTTGCCTCGCCGCACCAAGGTTTAGGCGTGTCGCACTATATCTGGGCAAGCTCGCCGCTGCGCCGTTACATCGATCTTGTGAACCAGTGGCAGCTGCTCGCCTGCGTCTCGGGCGCGGCACCGCCGTTCGGGAAGAATTCCCCCGATTTGCTCGCGGCGATGCGCGAATTCGAACTTACCTATGCTGCCTATGATCAGTTCCAGAAGAAAATGGAGCATTATTGGTGCCTGCGCTGGCTGCTGCAGGAGCACGTGACGCTGTCAAAGGCTCAGGTGCTGCGCGATAATCTGGTCAAGTTCGAAGGCATACCGCTGTATGTCCGCGTACCCTCGCTGCCGGACCTCGAAATGGGCAGCCGCGTGCTGCTCGAAATCGAGGGGATAGATCTGATCGATAACTCGGTCAAAGCCCGTTACAAGGGACCTGCCGAAAGCTAGTGAAGGGTGAGCAGGAAGCAGCCAGCGCGCGGCGATTGACCGAAACTGGCAGAGGTACGCGTCCGATTCTGCGGCCTTCCTTTGCTATTGTGGCGCGACAGAGCAACCCTTGGCAAAAGTTAAGCTAAATTCTCTTCTAAAGCATAGAATATATTGATTTAGAGAGCTTTTGAGGTTTGATTGCGCAGCCTATATTTTCCTAGCACCGTGCGTTTGCGCTGGCCTGGGTTCATGGCCAACATGGACCCGTCGTCGCGCAGCTTCGCGCTTGCGCTGGCCTTGTCGCTTCTTCTGCATGCGGTAGTGCTGTCCATCCATTTCCGCCTGCCGGATATCATCCACGATAAGTACTTCGCCCCTTCGCTCGACGTGGTGCTGGTCAACAGCAAGACCAAAGCAAAACCGGTCGAGGCCAGCGTACTGGCGCAGGCCAATCTCGACGGCGGCGGCAATACCGATGAGAAGCGCCGCGCCAAAACACCGTTGCCGGTGCTGAAGGAAACCGAGTCCGGCGCGGATGTCAGGCGCGCAGAGCAGCGAGTACAGGAGTTGCAGGCGCAACAGCTGAAAATGATGACCCGGCTGCGGGCGGCGAAAAGCGTGGCAGCTGACGAGGAACCGAAACCCGCGACGGCGAAAGCGGTTCCTCAGCCTCAGCTCTCAGGCCAGGAACTCGTCAGCAGCTCCCTCGCTATCGTGCGCATGGAGGCGCAGATTTCGCGCCAGATCGAAGAATACAACCAGCGTCCGCGAAAAACGTTTATAGGTGCGCGCGCGCAAGAGTACCGTTTCGCGCAGTACGTCGAGGACTGGCGCCTCAAAGTCGAGCGTGTCGGCAATCTTAACTATCCGGAAAATGCGCGCGGCAGGATTTACGGCAGCCTGGTGCTTACCGTATCGATCAAGTCCGACGGCAGCCTCGACTCGGTCGAGGTGCGGCGTTCCTCCGGGCACCCAATTCTCGACAGGGCGGCCGAGCGCATCGTGAGAATGGCAGCCCCCTACGCCCGCTTCCCCGCGAACATCAAGCGCGACACCGACATTCTCGTCATTACCCGCACCTGGACCTTTGCGCCGGGTGACAAACTATTCGGGGAGTGATGTCCGGCCATGTCTGACCAGTACGCCGTCATCGGCAATCCGGTTGCGCACAGCAAGTCCCCGCTGATTCACACGGCGTTTGCGCGTCAGACCGGGCAGGATCTGGTGTATGGACGGTTACTCGCGCCGGAGGGCGCATTTGTAGCGACTGCAAATGCATTTCGGGCCAGCGGCGGACGTGGGCTCAACGTCACGCTGCCGTTCAAGGGCGAGGCCTGCCACTTCGCCACTGATTTGTCCGAGCGCGCCCGCGCTGCAGAGGCGGTGAACACGCTTAAATTCGAGGGCGACGCGATTATCGCCGACAATACTGACGGCGTGGGCTTGGTGAACGACCTCGTGGGCAATCTCGGCTGTGCCATCGCCGGCCGGCACATTCTGCTTCTGGGTGCAGGTGGGGCAGCGCGGGGCGTGATCGAACCCCTGCTCCAGCAACAGCCGGCGCAGTTGGTGCTCGCCAACCGCTCGC
>DATKUQ010000140.1:0-12321 GCA_035530495.1 Burkholderiales bacterium | reverse complement strand
GTTGGCGTTAAAAATCAATCTTCAGCCGATTTGCCTCCTTCAGTTGACGCAATTTATGTATAGACATTGCTACAGGGCAAGTCAAGGCCGACGCGCAATCGTGGCGGCGACGGTCGGCGGTGCGGCGTGTGGTGCGTGTGGTGCGGCATTGCCCATATGGTCCGCATGGGATAGATTGAGCCGGGGCGCCGATAGCGCTTGCCCGGCAGGTGGTCGAGAGCGAATATGACGGAAATGGCGAAGCACACGAGTATCCACGCGCATCGACTGCAATCGGCGCGTGCCTGCATAGGAGGAATATCCATGGACAAGATACAGGAGCGCACGCGCGAGATCGATGCCGCCGTGGCCGACATCCGCGCCATCGAGCAGCGCGACGGCATCACGCGCTCCAGCCTCGCGAAAATCAGGCAGCGGCTGACCGGGCTCGCCGCGCGCACCGATCTGTTTACCGCGGACGCCTTTCCGCCACCCGCGCCTGGCGGCGAGCGCCCCTCCTGCCTCTATCGCGTAGCCGAGGATGCCGATCACCGCTACGCGCTCTATGTCAATTCTTCGCTGGGCGGGCAACATACGCCTGCGCACAACCACACCACCTGGGCGGTGATTGTCGGCGTCAGCGGCGAAGAGTTGAACCGGTTCTACGACCGCACTGCCGAGAACGGCGTGCGCGAGCGAGGCCAGCACGTCGTGCGCCAGGGCTCGGGGGTCTCGTTCATGCCGGAGGACCTGCATTCCATCCATATCGATGCGCCGCTGCTGAACTTGCATATGTACGGCCTGGCGCTGGAGCAATTGCACCGGCGCGAGTTCTACAAACCCGACGCGCGCGCCTGGGGGATATTCCCGGCGCATTCGGACATTCGCGAAGCGCGCCCCGGCCGGGCATGATTCGCGCAATTGCGCCAGCGGCGCTGTGCGAGCTGCTGCTCGCGAACACCGAACTCGCCCTGCTCGACGTGCGCGAACAGGGCATGCATTATCAGGGGCACCCCTTCTTCGCTTGTGCCTTGCCGCTCTCAAGGCTGGAGCTGATGGTCGGCAACCTGGTGCCGCGCCGCAGCGTTCCCTTGGTGCTGCTCGACGGCGGCGGCGAGGGCCTGGCCGAGCGCGCCGCAGCGAAGCTCGCCGGCCTCGGCTATACCGATATCTCCATCCTGGAAGGCGGCTGCGCCGGCTGGAAGGCGTCGGGGGGCGAGCTATTTTCCGGCGTCAATGTCCCATCCAAGGCCTTCGGCGAATTCATAGAGCACCATTACGACACGCCGCGGGTGCCGCCGCAGGAAATCCGGCGGCTGATGGACAGCGGCAAAAAACTCGTGATCCTCGATTCGCGGCCGTACGAGGAATACCAGCGCATGAACATTCCCGGCGGCATAGACGCGCCGGGCGCGGAGCTGGTGTATCGCGTGCACGATCTCGCGCCCGACCCGGATACGCTGGTGGTGGTCAACTGCGCCGGCCGCACGCGCAGCATCATCGGCTGCCAGTCGCTCAGAAACGCGGGCATTCCGAACCAGGTGGTGGCGCTGAAGGACGGTACCATGGGCTGGGAGTTGGCCGGCTACCAGTGCGAGCGCGGCTCGACCGCCGTGGCACCCTTTCCGAGCGCGGCGGGCGAAGCGCAGGCGCGCGCCGCGGCGGAACGCGTGGCGCGGCGCTTCGAAGTGAAATTCGCCTCACGCGCGCAGGTGGAGGCCTGGCAACGCGATCCGGGGCGCACCCTGTACCTGCTCGACGTGCGCACCAGGCAGGAATACGAGCAGCTGCGCATCGCCGGATCGCTCCATGCGCCCGGCGGCCAGCTGATTCAGGCTACGGACGAATTTGTCGGCGTGCGCGGCGCGCGCATCGTTTTGATCGATCCGGCGCGGGTGCGCTCGGTGATGACCGCATCCTGGCTGAACCAGATGGGCTGGTGCGACGTCCATGCGCTCGAGCCAGAGGGTCCGGGCGGCTTTACTGGCTGGAAGCTAGAGTCGGGCCCGCGCACGCAAAACCCGGCAGGCTTCAAAGCTTGGCGCACCATCACCGCGCGCGAGCTGGTGCTGCTCCGGCGGCAGGGCGAAGCGACTGTGCTCGATCTCGCCACCAGCCTCCGGTTTCGCGATCGCCATATTCCGGGCGCCTGGTGGGGGGTGCGCGCGCGCCTGGATCAGGCGCGCGCGAAATTGCCCGATGTGCGCAGGTTGGTGCTGACTTCGGAGGACGGCACGCTCGCGCATCTGGCGGCGCCGGAAGCCGCGGCGCTATGGCCGAACGCCGAGGTGAGCGTGCTCAAGGGCGGGAACGCAGTTTGGTTCACATTGAAAATGCCCGTGGACACAGGCATCCAAGGCGCGACCACTTCCCTGGACGACGTCTGGTACAAGCCCTACGACCACGCTCGGGATTACGAGAAGCATGCGCGCGCGTATCTCAGCTGGGAAGTTGCGCTGGTCGACCAGATCAAGCGCGACCCGGCGATCCGCTTCCGCGCTTACGACTGAAACACGGGCCCGGGGCCGGTCGTGTGCGGCTGCCCTACAGGCTGATCCGGGTGCCGAGTTCGATCACGCGATCGGGGGGCAGGCCGAAATACTCCGCGGTCGCCGGGCTGTTGCGTTGCATCCAGCGGAACAATTCGCGGCGCCAGGTGAACAGCCCGGGTTTGGCGGCGCGCGCGAGCGTCGCCTTGCCGAGGAAGAACGTCGTTTCCAGCGCTTCGAATTTGAGCCCGTGGCGCTCCAGCAGCTTCAGCCCTTTCGGCACATCTGGCTGTTCCATGAATCCGTAGCGCAGCGTCGCCTGGTAGACCTGGCCGCGCTCGATCACCTGCACTTCGGTGCGCTCGAGGTCGGCGATGCGCGGCACGTCTTCGTTGATGATGGTCAGGAATACGATGCGCTGGTGCAGGACCTTGTTGTGCTTGAGGTTGTGCAGCAGCACCGCCGGTACCGAGCCGGGGTCGGGCGAGAGATACACGGCCGTGCCCGGCACGCGCGGAATATCGGCGCTGCACAGCGTGGGGAAGGCTTCCAGCGGCACGTGTTTGCTTTTCTCATGCGCGGAAAGGATGGTCTCAGCGCGCTTCCAGGTCGTCAGCATGATGAACAGCGCCAGGCCGCAGGCCAGCGGGAACCAGCCACCGTCTGCGAACTTGGTCGCGTTCGCGGCGAAAAACACGAGTTCTATCGAGCCGATCAGCAGGAGCAGCAAAAGAAACAGCGGGTTCGCCCGTTTCTTCATCGAAACCGCAACGATCGCAACCAGCGCGGTGGTGAGCACCATGGTTCCCGACACCGCGATGCCATAGGCCGATGCGATTGCGTCTGAAGTCTTGAACGCCAGCACCAGCAGGATCACCAGCACCAGCATGGCCCAGTTGACCTGCGCGATATAGATCTGGCCGCGCTCGGTTTCGGAAGTGTGCCGCGTAGGCAGGCGCGGCAGATAATCGAGCCGGGTCGCCTGGTGGGTAATCGAAAACGTTCCGGAGATCGCCGCCTGCGAGGCGATGATGGTCGCTGTCGTGGCGAGGAATACCAGCGGTATCAGCAGTTCCTGCGGCGCCAGCAGATAAAAGGGGTTTTTCATCGCGGCGGGATTGCGCAGCGCGAGCGCGCCCTGGCCGAAGTAGTTGAGCATCAGCGACGGAAACACGAGGCCGAACCATGCCAGTCGAACCGGCTTCTTTCCGAAATGGCCCATGTCCGCATACAGTGCCTCGGCGCCGGTCATGGCGAGGAATACTGCGCCGAGCACGAGAAAGGTGAGCCCCGGCGAGTGCCTCGCGAAGTCGAGCGCATACCTGGGGTCGAGCGCGGCGAGTACGGCGGGCGTGCGTGCGATCGACACGGCGCCGAGCGCGGCCAGCGTCAGGAACCACAGCACCGTAATCGGGCCAAACAGCTTGCCCAGGGCGCCGGTGCCATGGCTTTGCATGGCAAACAGACCGACCAGGATCGCCATCGTGATCGGCACGATCCAATGCTCGAAGGCGGGCGTAGCCACCGATATGCCTTCGACCGCGGAAAGCACCGAGATCGCCGGGGTGATGATCGCATCGCCGTAGAACAGCGATGCGCCGAAAATGCCGAGCAGCGCGACCGTCCAGGCGAGGCGCGGGCTGTTGCGCGTCAGGCGCGAGGCCAGGGCGAGCAACGCGAGGATCCCGCCCTCACCGCCGTTGTCGAAGCGCAGGACGATGGTCACGTATTTCAGCGACACAATCAGCGTGATCGACCAGAACATCATCGACAGCACTGCCAGCACATTTGCGTGGCTGAGCGGCAGGCCGTGCGCCCCGCTGAATGCTTCCCTGAATGCATACAGCGGGCTGGTACCGATGTCGCCGTAGACGACGCCGAGAGCGGCAAGGGTAAGAACCGTAAGCGAGGATTTGCCGGTCGAACCACTCCCCTCCTGGGTGCTTGAAACCATCGAATCCTCTGTCACCGTAGGCGAGGATGGCGACTATATGCCCATTTATGTTGCAATGCAATGCAGCACGGCCCGGCTATGGCCCGCTTCTGCGCTGCCGCTGCGCCACTGTTGCGGCGGATGCTAAAATCTTCGTGAGGTCGAAACAACAAGATCGAGGCGACGCAGTCGTTGGCAACTGGCAGCGAAGACGGGAACGGCGCATGGTTCAGTCCGAGACATTGATCGACAAGGTGCGCGCCTGGGTTGGAGAGGCGCAGCGCGTGGTGGTGCTCACCGGCGCCGGGATCTCCACCGAATCGGGCATTCCGGATTTCCGCGGGCCCCAGGGCGTGTGGACGCGGAACCCGGAGGCGGAGAAGCTCTCCAACATACGCTACTACATGGCCGACGCGGAAATACGCAAGAAAGCATGGCAGCAGCGCCTGGTTCATCCGGCGTGGGAGGCGCAGCCCAACGCAGGCCATGAGGCCATCGTCGAACTCGAGCGGCGCGGCAAGCTGCATGCGCTGATCACGCAGAATATCGACGGCCTGCATCAGAAAGCAGGGAATTCGCCCGAGCGCGTGATTGAGGTCCACGGTACCGTCCTCAGGGTGGTATGCATGGGCTGCGGCTGGAAGGGGCCGATGCAGGAGACTCTGGTACGCCTGCTCACCGGCGAGGACGATCCGCCGTGCACCGTTTGCGGCGGTATCCTGAAAAGCGACACCGTCTCGTTCGGACAGAATCTGGTGCCCGAAGTGATCGAGCGCGCGATGCGCTGCGCCGCCGAAGCCGACTGCTTCATCGCGGTCGGCACCAGCCTGCAGGTCTATCCAATTGCGGGTGCGGTACCGGAGGCGAAAGCTGCCGGCGCGCGCGTCGTGATCGTCAACGCCGAACCGACGCCGTTCGACGACATCGCCGACGCGGTGCTTTCCGATGCCATTGGCCGTACGCTCCCGCGTATCCTATAAAAGCGAGGACACGGGATGAGTCGGTACGGTGCAACAAAGTGCCTGAGCGGGAAGCTCAGGCACGGGTGGCTCAGTAATGCGCGATGCCGGTGCGTTCGAAATGACGCTGGCGTTGCTCCAGATCGGCCAGGTTCTCGGAGGCAGCGAAGAAGCTGTCGCGTTCATGGTGCTCGCTGCGTTCGAGCCATTCCTCGCCGCGTTCGAGCCATCTGCCGATCGCAGTGAACAGCGTTTTCGCCAAACCTGTGGCTCCGGCATTGCGCGGCTCGGCTGCGGTTTCGTTTGTAGCCTCGAGCGCGATATTGCTGCGCACAATGGCTGGCGCAGGAGCGGATGATTTTTTAACCGCGGCAGAGGATTCGGCGAGTGCGGCGTCGGGGCGGAGGGTGTCGTCACCTTCATAAAGCGGGGCGTAAAGTCTCATGTCAATTTCCTTCAAAATCTGATTGATCCAGCACAAATATCGTGCTTTATGCCGAGTATAGTAAGGGTCCAACGACGGATAATCCAATCGCATGATCGGATAGCGCGGATCGCTTTAGGTTATACTGTAGCTAAGTGTATGATGCAGCGCACAATAATTGATGCCGCCAGCGCCGGGAGGATGGATCAGGCTGCGGCGGATTTGGCGTAGCGGTTCCCCGGGTGGGGGGCGTTCGGGGCCGCTTATCCCTTCATTCTTTGATGGGCTCTTAAAAAGAAAGCACAAAAATGGAGCTTTACCAGCTGCGCAGCTTTGTCGCGGTCGCCGAGGCGGGGCACCTCACCCGAGCCGCGGAGACGCTGCACGTCAGCCAGCCCGCCGTCAGCGCGCAGATCAAGGCGCTGGAGGACGAGCTCGACCTGGTCTTGTTCGAGCGCACTTCCAGCGGTATGGTCCTGACCTCGGCCGGCAAGCGGCTGCTGGCGGACGCAGAGAAGGTCCTGGCGGCGGCCCAGGGGATGCGCAACGAGGCGAAAGCGCTTAAAGGCGAAGTGGCCGGCAAGGTGCGCGTGGGCACGATGTCTGATCCAATGTTCATCCGCATCGGCGAATTTTTGAACACCACGGTCGAGCGCCATCCCCTGCTGCAGGTGGAACTGCACCGCGAGATCACTGGTGTGGGTTTTGCGAATGTGCTCAACGGGGAGCTCGACGCGAGCTTCTACTATGGCGATCTCGAGCACCCGGCCATGGGCAGGCTGAGGCTGCGCGAAAGCAGCTATCGCGTTGCCGCTCCGGCGGCGTGGAAGAGCCGTCTGGCCGATGCCGGCTGGGACGAGATCGCGCACCAACCATGGGTCATCACCCCGTCTGTCAGCACGCTCCATCAACTACTGCGTGCGCTGTTCGACAAACATGGCATCGAGCCGACCAAGGTGGTCGAGGCCGACCAGGAATCCGTGATCGCGAATCTGGTCGTATCCGGGGTCGGCCTGTCACTGATCCGCGAAGAACTGGCGCTGGAGAAAGAGGCGGCGGGCGAAGTGTACCTGTGGAGCGACGTACGACTCCATACCACGCTGTGGTTCGTCTACCTGCTTGCGCGCGAGAACGACCCGGCGATCCGCGCTTTGCTCGGCGTGTTGCGCGACATCTGGAAACTCGCAAGCCCAGCCGGGCGGCGCGACCCAGGCTCGATTTCGGCCTAAGATTCCGTTTCCAACTGAGAGGGATTCTCCCCTCCCTGTTTCGCCGGTATCTGAACGCGCCGGCAGCGAATGCGGCGCGAGTCGCGCCTGGGCGCGACACGATCGCGGTTTCAGCCCCCGCTCAAAAACCCTCGAGCACGATCTTGCCCAGCGTGTGCCCGGCCTCGATCAGCTTGTGCGCGCGCTTCAGGTTGGCGGCGTTGATTTTTCCGAGGTTCGTCGTGAGCGTGGTCTTCAGCGTGCCCGCTTCGATCAGCGCCGCCGTTTCGTCGAGCAGATTGTGCTGCTCTATCATGTCCGGCGTGTGGAAGGTGGAGCGCGTGAACATGAACTCCCAGGCGATGGTGGTGCTCTTGCCCATCAGCGGGGTCAGATCGACCGGCTTCAGCGCCGAAACGACGGCGCATATCTTTCCCAGCGGCTTGATGATGGGCGCGAACGCGGGGAGCCAGCGGTCGGTGTTGTTGAGGCAGAAAATGTAATCGACTTCCTTCATGCCCAGCGCCTCCAGTTGCGGCACCAAATCCTTGCTGTGGTCGATGACATGGTCGGCGCCGAGCTTGCGCACCCATGCCACCGATTCCGGCCGCGACGCCGTGGCGATCACGCCAAGCCGGGCGAGCTGCTTTGCCAGTTGGATCGCGATCGAACCGACGCCGCCCGCCCCGGCGATGATGAGCAGCGTCTTGCCCGCGTCCGCGCCCGACTTGGAGATGCCCATGCGGTCGAACATGCCTTCCCAGGCAGTAATGGTGGTGAGCGGCAGCGCCGCGGCTTCGGCGAAACCGAGGTTTGCCGGCTTCCTGCCGACGATGCGCTCGTCGACCAGATGGAATTCGCTGTTGCCGCCCGGCCGCACGATGCTGCCGGCGTAATACACCGCGTCGCCGGGCTTGAACAGCGTAACCTCCGGCCCGACGGCCTTGACCACGCCGGCGACATCCCAGCCGAGCACCCTGGGATTTTTTTCGACCAGATCCTTGGGCGCGCGCCGCTTGGCGTCGACCGGATTCACCGAGATGGCCTTCACTTCGACCAGCAGGTCGCGCCCGCCCGCGGCGGGCGTGTCCAGTTCCAGATCGAGGAAGGACTCGGGATCGTCGATGGGAAGATAGCGGTAGAGTCCGACGGCTTTCATTTGTCCCTCCTATGGGCGAGCTGCGGCTTTGCTACTTTTGCCAGGCATCGCGCAGCGTAACCGCGCGGTTGAATACCGGCGCGCCCGGTTGCGAGTCGACGCGATCGGCGATGAAATAGCCGTGGCGCTCGAACTGGAAGCGGTCCTCAGGCTGCGCGCCTTTGAGCGCGGGCTCGAGCTGCGCGCTGACGACGTTCTTCGCCTCCGGATTCAGGTCGAGCAGGAAATCGCGCTCGCCCGCGCCCGGATGCGGCTCTCGGAACAAGCGGTCGTAGAGCCGCACTTCGCAGCGGTAGGCGTGCGCAGCCGAGACCCAGTGGATGTTGCCCTTGACCTTGTAGGCGTCCGAGCCCGGCGTGCCCGACTTGCTGTCGGCGAAATAGCTGCAATGCACCGCAGTGATCTTGCCCGCGGCGTCCTTGTCGCAGCCGGTGCATTCGATCACGAAGCCGTAGCGCAGCCTTACCCTGTTTCCCGGGCGGGGGTCCCCGGCGGGTGTTACGCCGGGGGGAAATAGCCGGAAGTAGCCCTTGGCGGGGCTTTCCATGAAATCCTCGCGCTCGATCCACAGCTCGCGCGAGAAAGGCAGCGCGCGCTTGCCCAGCTCGGGTTGTTGCGGATGGTTGGGTGCGAGGCAGTCCTCTGCGGCGCCCTCGGGGTAGTTGTCGATGACGAGCTTGAGCGGATCGAGCACGGCGATGCGCCGCGGCGCGACTTCGTTGAGGTGCTCGCGCATGCATTCCTCGAGCAGGCTGTAATCGATCCAGGAGTCGGACTTGGACACGCCGATGCGCTCGGCGAACAGGCGGAATCCCTCGGGGGTGTAGCCGCGCCGGCGCGCAGCGACCAGCGTCGGCAGGCGCGGATCGTCCCAGCCGTCGACGTGCTTTTCGTCCACGAGCTGGATCAGCTTGCGCTTGGACAGCACGACGTAAGTGAGGTTGAGCCGCGCGAACTCGAGCTGCTGCGGCAGCGGTTTCGCCAGCAGTCCACCCTCGGCCAGGCGCGCGAGCAGCCAGTCGTAGAACGGGCGCTGGTCCTCGAATTCGAGAGTGCAGATCGAATGGGTGATTTGCTCCAGCGCGTCCTCGATCGGATGCGCGTAGGTGTACATCGGATAGATGCACCATGTGTCGCCGGTGCGGTGATGCGTTGCGCGCTTGATGCGGTAGATCGCCGGGTCGCGCAGATTGATGTTGGGCGAAGTCATGTCGATTTTCGCGCGCAGCACCATGCTGCCGTCGGCGTGATTGCCCGCGCGCATTTCGCGCAGGCGCGTGAGCGACTCCGCGGCGGACCGGTCGCGCCAGGGGCTGTTCTGGCCGTGATCGGTCAGTGTGCCGCGCGTCGCGCGCAGTTCCTCGGCGCTCTGCTCGTCGACGTAAGCGTGGCCGGAGCTGACCAGATATTCCGCCGCCTGGTACATCGCATCGAAATAGTCGCTCGCGTAATACAGGTGCACGGTGCCGTTGGCGTTCCAGTCGAAGCCCAGCCAGCGCACCGCATCGAGTATGGAATCGACGTACTCCTGCTCTTCCTTTTCCGGATTGGTGTCGTCGAAGCGCATATGGCAAACGCCGCCGTAGTCGCGCGCGAGACCGAAGTTCAGGCAGATCGACTTGGCGTGGCCGAAGTGCAGGTAGCCGTTGGGCTCCGGCGGGAAACGCGTGCGGATTTTCGCCGGATCCGGCGGCGCGCCGGCATGCGTCGCCGCCAGGCCGGGGCGCCCGCCCCAGGTGCGCGCAGCATACTTGCCGGCGGCCAGATCGGCGTCGATGGCGTTGCGGATGAAGTTGGTGACGTGCGCAGCGGCCGCTGCGGCGGGCTTATTCATGGTATCGAATGCGCGTGGCGGTATGCATGCGCGATTTTACCCCAGCCGCGAATGCCGACGCAGCTATCCGCATCCGCCTGGGTCCGTGCCGGGACCCGCCGTAATATTGTATGATCGTACCCACTCGCTTGCCCCTCCCCGATCACGGAATCCAAATGAAAAAAACCGCCAAGTCCGCCTGGCCCGAGGAAGTGCACGCGCTGCTGCGCGAGGCCGGCGTGCGCCAGGTAGCCATCGTCCCCGACGCGGGGCACGCGCGACTGATCAAGGCGTGCGAAAAGGACAAGAGCATGGCCGTGGTCAGGCTCACCAGCGAAGAGGAGGGCGTGGCATTGCTCGCCGGAGCCTGGCTCGGCGGCGAAAAAGGCGTGCTGCTGATGCAAAGCAGTGGTGTCGGCAACTGCATCAACATGCTCACCCTGTCGATCGCCTGCCAGTTCCCGCTGCTGATGCTCGTCACCATGCGCGGCGACCACGGCGAATTCAACCCGGCGCAGATTCCGATGGGCAACTCGACCCAGGCCGTGCTCGAGGCAATGGGCGTGATCGTCAAGCGCGCCGACCGCGCGGAGGACGTGACCGAGATGGTGTCCAGCGCGGCGCGCCTCGCCTTCAACACCTATCGCCCGGTCGCGCTGTTGATCGGCCAGCGCGTGTTCGGCGCCAAGGACTTCCGCAAACTCACCCAGAGCGTGCCCAAATGAGCAAACTGCTGCGTCGCAAGGTCGTCAAGGAACTGCTCGCCGGGCGCGGTGACGCTCTGGTCATCGGCGGACTGGGCGCGCCCGCCTGGGACATCACCGACGCGGGCGACCACGAACTGAATTTTCCGCTGTGGGGCGCGATGGGCGGGGCGGCGATGATAGGCCTCGGCCTGGCGCTGGCGCAGCCGAAGAAAAAAGTGTTGGTGGTCACGGGCGACGGCGAGATGCTGATGGGCATCGGCGCGCTCGCCACGATCGCGGTGCAAAGGCCGCGCAATCTCTCCATCGTGGTGCTCGACAACGAGCGCTACGGCGAGACCGGCATGCAGGAGACCCATACCGCGCACGGCGTGGACCTGGCCGGGATGGCCGCGGCCGCAGGCTTTGCGCAGACTTTCCTGGTGCGCTCGCAGGCGGAGCTCGCCCGGCTGAAGCAGCGCATTTACGCGGGCGGGGGTGCCTTGTTCGCCCAGATCAAAGTCGATCCGGAGAAATTGCCGCTGGTGCTGCCGCCGCGCGACGGCACGCTGCTGAAAAGCCGCTTCCGCGCCGCACTGCTGGGCGCGGATGCCGCACATCAATAACCGGAACGCGTAAGCAAATCGATCGTTCAACCCTGAAAGGAGCATACCCATGGACAAGAAAACCTACGACGAAGGACTCGCCGTCAGGCGGGCAGTGCTGGGCGCCGAATACGTCGACAAGTCGGTGAAGGCACCGGACGAATTCAGCAAACCGATGCAGGATCTGGTGACCGAGTATTGCTGGGGTACGGTCTGGACCCGGCCCGAGCTGGACCGCAAGACGCGCAGCTTCCTCAATCTCGCCATGCTCACCGCGCTCAACCGCCCGCACGAAATCAAGTTGCACGTGCTCGGCGCGCTGAATAACGGATTGACGCGCACCGAAATCCGCGAAGTGTTCCTGCAGGCCGCGATCTACTGCGGCGTGCCGGCCGCGCTGGACGCGATGCGCGTCGCGAAAGAGGTGTTCGCCGAAGTCGACAGCAAGAAATGAGCGCAGGCGAAACGAAATACGCAGTCGGCTTTATTGGCATCGGCAAGATGGGCCTGCCGATGGCGAAATGCGTCGTCGAGCACGGCTACCCGCTGCACGCCTACGACACTTCGGCGGCGGCACTCAAGGCGATCGGCGCGGTGAGCGGCGTCAACACATTGGCCAGCCTAGCCGACATCGGCCGCGCGTGTGAAGTCGTGATCCTGATGCTGCCGGACAGCGCGGCGGTGAAAAAAGTGCTCTACGGCGAGGGTGACGCGCTGGCTCCGCAGCTGAGACGCGGCGCCGTCGTCATCGACATGAGCTCTTCCAGCCCGTCGGTGACGCGCGAACTTGGGCCGCGTCTCAAGCAGGCCGACGTGGACCTGATCGACGCGCCGGTTTCAGGCGGGGTGAAGCGCGCCGTCGACGGATCGCTCGCGATCATGGCCGGGGGCGACGCAGCGGTCATCGCACGGGTGAAGCCGCTGCTCCTGACCATGGGCAAGTCGGTGATCGAAACCGGCATGCTCGGCTCCGGCCACGCGATGAAGGCGCTCAACAACTATGTCTCGGCGGCCGGCCTGCTCGCGGCCTGCGAGGCGCTGAAGGTGGGCGCCGATTTCGGTATCGCCC
>DATKUQ010000139.1:0-3989 GCA_035530495.1 Burkholderiales bacterium | reverse complement strand
CGACATGCATCCCGACTATCTCGAAAAAATCCTCAAGGCGCGCGTCTACGACGTTGCGATCGAATCGCCGCTCGAGGCGGCGCCCATCCTGTCGGCACGCCTTCACAACAGCTTGCTGCTCAAGCGCGAGGACATGCAGCCCGTTTTCTCGTTCAAGCTGCGCGGTGCGTACAACAAAATGGCGCAATTGCCGCCCGCGAAACTCAAGCGTGGGGTCATCGCCGCCTCGGCCGGCAACCATGCCCAGGGCGTGGCGCTGGCGGCGCAGCGCCTGGGCTGCAAGGCAGTGATCGTGATGCCGGTCACCACGCCGCGGATCAAGGTGGACGCGGTGCTCGCGCGCGGCGCCGAGGTGCTGCTCTGCGGCGATTCCTACGACGAAGCCTACCACCATGCGCTCTCTCTCGAGAGATCGCGCAAGCTCAGCTTCGTGCATCCCTACGACGATCCGGACGTGATCGCCGGCCAGGGCACGATAGGCATGGAAATCCTGCGTCAGGCGAAGACGCCGATCGATGCGATATTCGTCGCCATCGGCGGCGGCGGCTTGATTTCCGGCATCGCCGCTTATGTGAAACGCCTGCGACCGGAAATCAAAATCATCGGCGTGCAGCCGGTGGATTCGGACGCCATGGCGCGCTCGCTCAAGGCCGGCCGGCGCGTGCGCCTGGCGCAGGTGGGCCTGTTCGCCGATGGCGTCGCGGTGAAGCAAGTGGGGAAAGAGACCTTCCGCCTGTGCCAACAACTGGTCGACGAGATCATCCTGGTCGATACCGACGAGACCTGCGCCGCGATCAAGGACGTGTTCGAGGAGACGCGCTCGATTCTCGAGCCGGCCGGCGCTCTGGCGATCGCCGGGGCCAAGGCCTATGTGGAGAAAAAAGGCGTGCGCGGCCAGACCCTGGTGGCGGTGGCCTGCGGCGCCAACACCAATTTCGACCGCCTGCGCTTCGTCGCTGAACGCGCCGAGGTGGGCGAGCACCGCGAGGCGATCCTCGCGGTGACCATTCCAGAGCGCCCCGGCAGCTACAAGAAGTTCTGCGCCACCCTGGGCGCGCGCAACGTCACCGAATTCAACTATCGCATCGCCAGCGAGAAGGAGGCGCACGTGTTCGTCGGCATCGGGGTGCAGAACCGCGACGAGACCGAGCGCCTGATCCGCAAGCTGCGCCATCACGGCCTGAAGACCATAGACCTGTCGGACAACGAAATGGCCAAGCTGCACGTGCGCCACCTCGTCGGCGGGCATGCGGCGCTGGCGAAACACGAACTGCTCTACCGCTTCGAGTTTCCGGAGCGCCCCGGTGCGCTGATGAAGTTCCTGAACAGCATGCGCCCCGACTGGAACATCAGCCTGTTTCACTACCGCAATCACGGCGCCGACTACGGCCGCGTGCTGGTGGGCATGCAGGTGCCGCCCAAGGAAATGGCGCAGTTCCGTCGTTTTCTGCACGACCTGGGCTATCCCTTCTGGGACGAGAGCAGCAACCCGGCTTATCGGCTGTTTCTCGGCTGAGGGCCGGAGCGCCCATCCTGGACGGCAGGTGCCGCGTCCCCGTCCGGTTGCCCTACTCGCTGTTATGGCGCCTTGAGACGGTTGGGACGCAACTCACCGGCTGTCTCAAGCACGTTGTAAGCCGCGGCACAAATATGCGAGTGAATGCGCTTCAGGTCGCGCAAGACGTCAAGGTGAAGGGAGCTCGTTTCAATGCTTTCGAGCCGACCGCTCTTGAGGCGCTCCAGATGTTTCTCGGCCGCAGCCATCTCCAACTCGCGGATTCTGGTCTTCTCCTCGAGGAGCTGGCGCGCGAGCTTTACGTCGCCTGAAAGAAATATGCCGAAAGCCAATTTGAGATGCTCCAAGATGGTTCGATGGAACTCCTCCAGTTCCGCCGCCCCTTCTCCGGAAAACTGGGACTGGTGCTTGATCTTCTTGCTCGCGAGCTCCATCAGGTTCTTGTCGATAATGTCGCCGATATGCTCGAGGTTGATGGAGAGCGACATGATTTCCATCGCGCGGCTTCCTTCCGCCTCGTCCAGGCTGCCCTGCATCAACTTGACGACGTACAATTTGATGGCTTCGTGCAGCTTGTCCACCGCGTTGTCCATGCGCGACACCTCGCTCACGAGCTTGCGGTCGTCCTTCATGAGTGCCGTCATGCCTTGGCGCAGCATCGTCTCGACAATATCACCCATGTGCAGGGTCTCGCGTGCCGCACATGTCAATCCGACAGCGGGCACCTCGATGACGCTTTCGTCGAGATAGAGCGGAACAGAGATGTCCTGTGTACTTTTTCGGTCGGGCAGAGCGTGTTCGAGAATGCGGGCAAGCCAATTTAGCGCCGGGAAAGTAACAAGCGCCATGACTAGATTGAACGCGGTATGAAAATCCGCGACGACACGCACGGAGCGAGGCTCAATAGCCGCAAGCGCATGCGCCGCAGGCTCGAGGAAGGGCAGAAAAATCAAACATCCGACCACCCTGGTCAGCATATTGGCAACCGGCAATCGCCGATGAGCTGGATTCTTGCCGGAAACGCCTTCCAGCAAGGGGTTCAGGGCACTGCCCAAGTTTGCCCCCAGTACCAGGGCCATGGCTGCCGGCAGCGTGACGAAGTTGGAATAGGCGAGCGAGATGACCAGCAATACGGTGGCAACACTGGAATGGGCCGCCCAGGCGAGGATCGCCCCCAGCAACAAGTTGAGCAGCGCGTCGCCCGTTATCGCCCCCAACAATACGCGCACTACCGGCGCACTCTCGGCCGGGACCAGGCTGTCGAGCAGCATATGCAGCGACAGCAACATCAACCCCAGCCCAATTGCGACGCGCCCCAAGTCGCGCGTTATCGTTTTTTCCCCGCGCTGGAACGCGATGACGCCACAAAGCAAGAGTATCGGAGAAATGGCCGACGAATTGAAAGTCAGCAGCTGAACGATGAGCGTGGTGCCGACGTTGGCACCGAGCATAACTGCCATCGCCGGTCCCAGGTCCACCATCCCAGAGGCGGAGAACGAGGAGAGCATCAGGGCTGTCGCGGTGCTGCTCTGCAGGAGCGTGGTGACGCCGACGCCGGCGAGGAATGCCTTGAGGCGGCTTTTCAGGACGGTACCAAGCACTCGCTTGATTCTGGCGCCGAAGGCGCGAACCACGCCACTGTGGACCATGTGGAGCCCCCAAAGCAGCAGCGAGACGCCACCCACCAAATCCAAGATAACAGAGACCGCCATTTCGCCTCCATCGCCGCCTTGCCGCGTTCGCCAGCCCATGGTCCGCTGTTTTGGCCAGACAGCATTGACAATGCGCAAATCGAACCGAAGGTCATGGATACTTTCCCACAGCCTCCAAATTGAACGCCCTGTGTATTCAGCAATATCGGGAGGTAATTACCAGACCGCCGACTGATGAACGGAGGACCCGTCGGTCGCACCTGCCTTAACGCACCGCCCCGCTTGTCAGCGAAACGGCGGTCTGAGAATGGACCCATACCTTAGATCCCGCTGACTATATCGGTAATCGATCCAGGCTAGAATCCATCAGGTACGTCCAAGCATCAGATGCGAACAATACTGAGCTTGACAGCAGAAAGTGTCAAAAGCATTTTTGCCGCCCGCTTGGATTCCGGGGCTAACTATCGCTTTGCGGAAAGCCAACCGCCCTACATTGGCCCCTTGCGAAATTCGCTTTGCAAGGGGTTTTACGCTCGGGGCATCTCCGGCGTCGGTGCCGGGTGCTGAGCGGAGGGCTTGTCCAGTTCCGCGCGCACGCGCGGCAGGCTGTGCGGATAGCGTTCCTGCAGAAACGCGACGAGCTTTTCGCGTACTTGGCAGCGCAGATCCCACGCGATGCTTGAGTCGGCGGCGCTCATCAGCGCGCGCAGTTGCAGCGTATGCTCGGTGGCGTCGGTGACCTGCAGGCCCCAGACCTTGCCGTCCCACATCGGAGATGCCTGCAGGAAGCGATGCAGTTCCGCGCGCACCTCGTCCACCGG
>DATKUQ010000138.1:0-12290 GCA_035530495.1 Burkholderiales bacterium | reverse complement strand
GAAAGGAAATACGTATGAAACTCAAACTCGGCCTCAAGCCGCTGACGGCAGCCGTCCTGATTGCCACTGCGCAAGTCTCCGGTGTCGCGTTCGCGCAGACCACGAAAGCGCCCGCCGCGCCCGAGGCGCAAGCAGCGCCTGCTCCGGTGCCCGGAGACTCGCAACTGCATTTCGGCAGAGCCGCTGAGGCCTTTGCCAGGAAGGACTACAAGACCGCGGCCAGCGAGATCCGCAAGGCGACCGGCTACATGCGCCTGGAAGCCAGCCGCGTCACCGGCAATGCCAAGAAGGAAATCAACAGCTCCGTGTCCGAACTCGACAGGCTTGCCGCTTCCGTCGAGAAAGGTGGAGTCAAGGACGAGAAATCGATGGATAAGGCTTTTGCCAGGGCCAACCACGCACTCGCCTTGGCCCATCGCGCCGAGGCGGCTGAATCGTGGACACGCAAGCAATACAAGCAGGCCGGCCAGGAGCTCAAGGCGGCGGGTCAGGACCTGGAAAGCGCCGCGGGCTGGGCCGGCGCACAAGCGAAGGCAGGCGCCTCCGGAGCGGTGGCCGGCACCGAGGCGCTGGGGGACAAGCTCACCACCGGCGCAAGGTGGACGAGCGATGAAGTTGGCCGAGGCTTCGATGTGCTGGGGCACGCGCTGAACGAACTCGGGCACGAGATCGGTGCGAAGCAACGGGCCGCACCGCTGAAATCGGGTTCGTGAACGACCGAATTGGCCTCTCGCTTTTGCGATGGACAAATACGGCGCGCAGCTTGCCTGCGCATTTTCTTGGAACGAGGAGTGATTAGGAGCGGACTATGAACAAATCATTAGCGATGAGATCGGCAATTATGCTCGCCAGCCTGAGCTTGCTGGGCGGCTGTGCGACGATGGGTACGGGCCAAGGCGACGTATCGGGCACCCACGAGTCCGGTAACCCGGTGCATTTCACCTGGAAAAGCGACGACGGCGGCTTGCAGGGCACGATGACGGCGAGACTGCCGCATGCGATCTATCAGGGCCGGTTCTTCCAGATCACCCACCAGACGCAGCGGAAAATTCTGGCTCCGCTATGGGTGGGCTGGGACGACGGCTGGAGCGACTGGCCGTATTGGGGCGGACCGTTTGCGCGCGGCGCATTTGAGGGCGGCTACGACACGACCCAGTTCACCACTTATTATTCGGGCAAGGTGCTGGCGAATCTGAGCAGTTCGGCGGGAGGGCGCATGCGCTGCCGCTTCCTGCTGTTTTCACCGTCGACGGGCATGGCGGGCGGCGGACAGGGCGAATGCCAGCTCTCGGGCGGACGCACGATCAACGCTACGTTTGACCCCTCATAATGTTTTGATATGCCAGACCCGGATACAAATTTACCTATCGCCGCGCCGCCTGCCTGGTGCATCGACCAGGTGCCATCCTCAATCGTGCCCGAACAACAGCTTGTCCACCGTGTCGTTGTCGATGGGTTCGTCAAACAGATGGCGTACCAGGATTTCGCTGCCCAGCACCTGCGGCGCAAACAGCATGTCTGGTTGCACGCGGCGGATTTTCGAGCGATGCCGCGCGTCGTTTACACCGGCGACGGTTTTCACCCCCGGCGCCAGTTCTTTCACTGCGAGCACGGTAAAGGCATTTTCGGCATCGTCGTCGCGCAAGGTGAGCACTACCTTGGCCTGGCGCACGCCGGCCTGCTGCAGCACCTCATTGCTCGTAGCATCGCCCACGATCACGTCGGCATCATCGGGATAGGGCGAGGGCCGACCCGGCGGGACAATGGCGGTGATCGGCACGCTGCGGCTGCGCAGTTCCTCCCACAGGGTGTAGGCGAGACTCGATGCGCCGATGATGACGTAGTGATTACGACGGTTTTCGCGTTGCATTCTACCCTCCAGGGCCCGTTTCAAACTGCCGCCCACCAGCGGACCGATCACGACTGACAGCGTGGTGGCAAACACGGTAATGCCCAGCACAATCATGGACACCGTGAACATGCGTGCCTCGACCGTGCGCGGCACGATGTCGCCGTAGCCAACGGTGGACATCGTTTCCACCGTGTAATAGAAAGCGGTATGCACGCTGCGGATGGGCGGCGCATATCCCGCGCCGAACCAAAGACTGCCCAGCACACCATAAATAAGCAGGCTGCCCACCCCCAGTAACGCGAACAGCGAGCCTGCGGCCAAGCTGCTGCGGTTAAAGTGCCGGCCATAAACCAGCAGCACCAGGATGAGCAGCGCGCCGGTAATGAACACCGCATCCGGCCTGCGCGCAAACCATACTGCCAAGCCTGCGGAGAGCAGTGCAAGCAGCAGGCTGATGACCCAGGCAACGCGGGCGCGCAACAGTAGGCCCAACGACATCAAGATGAGACCGATTCCGATGAGCGTGTGCGGGAACGCGCCTAGGTCGGACAAGTGGAAAGCGCCATTTGCGCCATGCTGCAGCAGGCTGTCAAACGCGCTGAGTAAGGCACCCAATCGCTGGCCGACCTGCAGGCTGCCGCATGTTGCCGCGAGCAAAGCTGCCAGCGCTTGCGGTCCTTGTTTGCGCCAGGTGGACAACAGCCAACGCAGATATGTGGCAAGTTGCGCGCGCAGCAGTTGCAACTGGTCCAGCTTGTGGAAGCCGGATGTGGGCAAAAGAGGTGTGCCGCTTGGCGCTATGTTGGGCCCGTCGGACGTGGTGCCGGATTTCGGGTTTGAAGGTGTTATGGCTGCGTCACTCTAAACTTTGGCTTTTAGTGCCGCGGTGCCGGATTGCTTTCAATCATTTTCTGCAGCCACAGGAAAGCAGGGGCAAACAGACGGCGGACCACGGTTTGCTATTGCTCAGTTGCCAGTCTACCTGATTCCAGCTCCGATGCCCGGCGCGGCCGCTCCGGAGTTCACGGAACTGTACGCTTTCCAAGCGCCCGCGGCGTCTGCCGGGCGTGCAAAGCACTTATTGCCGAGTACTAGATTCTCGCGGTCGGAGCGCGCTGTCCCGAAGCGACTGAATTTGCCCGGATCTGCGGGGGCATCGTCCTGGACTTCAACCTTAAGTTTGCGTTAAGCATCGCGGCCTAAAGTCATGGCAAAACTCAGCTTTAGGCGAACAACTAACCCATCATGGAGTCAACGAGATGAACGCTCAAACTGCAATTGCCGCGGAGGGCCTGTCGGTCAGCCTGAATCATCTGGCTTTCAGGAATCTGCGCCAACACCTGCAATCCAGGATCATCGGCCAGGCGCACTTGGTCGAGAGCCTGTTGATCGCTTTGCTCGCGGACGGACATTTGCTGGTGGAAGGCGCGCCCGGCCTTGCCAAGACGACGGCGATCAAGGAATTGGCGGCGGCGCTGCAAGGCGATTTTCGCCGCCTGCAGTTCACCCCCGACCTGCTGCCGGGGGATCTCACCGGCACCGACGTCTATCGCCCCGAAACGGGCGAGTTCCACTTCCAGCCGGGCCCCTTGTTTCACAATCTGATCCTCGCCGACGAGATCAACCGCGCGCCCGCCAAAGTGCAGTCCGCCTTGCTCGAAGGCATGGGCGAACAGCAGATCACGGTCGGGCGCCATACCTATCCGCTGCCGCGGCCGTTCATGGTGATGGCCACGCAGAATCCGATCGAGCATGAAGGCACGTATCCGCTGCCCGAGGCGCAGCTCGACCGCTTCCTGCTCTATGTCCGCATCGGCTACCCGGGCGCCGACGCGGAACACGCGATCCTGAAGCTCGCGCGCCAGCGGGCGACGCAGGCTTTCGGCGCGCCGCCGGCACCGCCGCTGCAGCTCACGAAAGAACAGATTTTCGCGGCACGCAAGGAAGTGCTGGCGCTGCACATGGGCGAGTCGGTGGAGGAATATATCGTGCAGCTGGTGTTGGCGAGCCGCAGTCCTTCCCGCTATGACCCGGCGCTCGCGCGCCGCATCAGCTACGGCGCCAGCCCGCGCGCGACCATCGCGCTCGACCTTTGCGCGCGCGCCTATGCCTGGCTCCAGGGCAAGGATTACGTGTCGCCCGAGGACGTGCAGGCCGTCGCCTACGACGTCCTGCGCCATCGCATACTGGTCTCCTTCGAAGCGGAAGCGGAGGGCGTGAACTCCGATGCCGTCATCGGCGAGCTTCTGCGGCTGGTTCCGGTCGCCTGAGATGGCCGGCTTGCGTGACTGGCTCCGGCACAGGCGTGACTGGCTCCGCCGCGGCTCCCCCGCCGCAGGGACGGCGGCGCCGCAGACGCCCGATGCGGCGCTCAATCCCGCGACCCGGGTCACGATCGAAGATCTGATCGAACTGCAGCGCCACGCCGGCAAGATCGACCTCACGCATACGCGTTCCGCGAGCTCGAGGCTGTCGGGCAGCCACCTGTCGCGCTTTCGCGGCCGCGGCATGGACTACCAGGAATCGCGCGCCTACCAGGCCGGCGACGACATTCGCAGCATGGACTGGCGGGTCACCGCCCGCACCGGCATGCCCCACACCAAGCTCTACCAGGAGGAACGCGAACGGCCGGTGGTGTTGTTCCTCGACCTCAATCCGGGCATGTTCTTCGGCAGCCGCGGCATGCTGAAGTCGGTCGTCGCCGCGCGCGCCGCCGCGCTCATCGCCTGGGCGGCAGCGGCGCACGGCGACCGCATCGGCGGCATGCTGTTCAACGGCGGCCATCACGACCTGCCGCCGCGCGGCGGAAAGAACGGCGTGCTGCGGCTGATCCGCCAGCTGGTCGCGCACACCGACCCGCGCACCAGCACGAGCGCGCCGGCGCACGCCGGCGGACTGAACGCCGCGCTCGGCCGCTTGCGCCGCGTCAGCCGGCCCGGCAGCCTGGTGGTGCTGCTCGGGGACTACTATGGCATCGACGATGACAGCGGCACGCACTTGCTGCGTCTGCGGCAGCACTGCGACGTGGTGGCGATCCAGATCGTCGATCCGCTGGAGGAAGCCGCGCCGCTTGCCGCGCGCTACGGGGTCACGGCCGGCGGCACGCCGGGCATACTCGACACCCGCTCGGCGCGCGCGCAACGCGCCTATGAAGACTATTTCAGGCGCCATCACCAGTCGGTCGCTGCCACCATGGGCCGCTGCGCGATACCGCTGCTGCGCATTTCCACCGCAGGCGACATCGCTTCGGCCCTGCGCAAACACTTCGCGGCGGGCGTCATGCGCCCGCGCGCCATCCGGCTCGCGGCATGAACCCGAATCCGCAGCAACTGCTGCAGTTGCGCGACATCCACCTGCCGGGTCCGCCCGCGTTCTGGCCGCCCGCGCCGGGCTGGTGGGCGCTCGCCGCCTTGCTGCTCGCGCTGCTCGCGTGGCTGACGGTCGTCGCCTGGCGCCGCTATCGCATCCGGCGCCAGCGCCGGCGCGTGCTCAGCGCGCTGGCGAACCTCGAACACAGGCTCGCGAGCGAGCCCACGCCGGACGCACTGGCGCAGCTGTCCACGCTGCTGCGCCGGCTCGCGCTGACGCGCTTTCCGCGCCGGCACGTGGCCGCCTTGACCGGCATGGCCTGGCTGCATTTTCTCGACGAATCCGGCGGCAACGGGCGGTTCGCCGCAGGGCCCGGGCAAGTGCTCGCCACCGGTCCCTACCAGCGCTCGCTGCCGCCCGACTTCGACGCCGCGCGCCTGGTCGCGCTGTTGCGCGAATGGGTCGCAAGGAACACGGGGGCCTGAAGTGAACCTCATATTCGCATGGCCCTGGATGCTCGCGGCGCTGCCGCTGCCGCTGCTCGCCCGGCTGCTGCCCGCCGCGCCCGAGACCACCCCGCCCGCGCTGCGCTTTCCCTACTTCAATGCGCTGCGCGCTTCGCTGGCGAGCGCTCCAGGCCGGCGCTCGCGCCTGCGCCTCGGTCTTGCGGCGCTCGCCTGGCTGCTGCTGGTGGTGGCTGCCGCGCGCCCGCAAATGGTGGGCAGAACGGTGCATCTGCCGGTGACCGGCCGCAGCATCATGCTGGCGGTGGATTTGTCCGGCTCGATGAAGACACCCGACATGAGCGGCAGCGATGGCGCCGAGACGCGGCTGGACGCGGTCAAGCAGGTGGCGGGCAAATTCATCGAGCATCGCGTGGGCGATCGCATCGGGCTGATACTGTTCGGCACCAGGGCATACCTGCAGGTGCCCTTGACCCTGGATCGCGACACCGTGCGCACGCTGCTCGACGAGGCGCAGATCGGACTTGCCGGCGAGCAGACTGCGATCGGCGACGCCATCGGCCTCGCGATCAAGCGGCTGCGCCACGAACCGATCAAGAACCGCGTGCTGATCCTGCTGACCGACGGCGCCAACGATGCGGGCAACGTCGACCCGCTGAAAGCGGCCGACCTCGCCGCGCAGGAAGGCGTGCGCATCTACACCATCGGCGTCGGCGCCGATGAAATGGTGGTCCGCGGACCGTTCGGCATGCCGCAGCTCGTTCACAGCGACCTCGACGTAGCCGCGCTCAGGGCGATTGCGCACAAGACCGGCGGACGTTTCTTCCGCGCCACGGACGTCGCCGCCCTGCGCAAGATCTACCGCCTGCTCGACAAAATCGAGCCGGTATCCAAGGACCAGCAGAGCTGGCGGCCGGTCAAGGAACTCTATGCATGGCCGCTCGCGGCGGCGCTGCTGCTGAGCGTGCTGATCGCGCTTGCAGCCGGCGGGTTGCTGCCGCGGCTGCAACCCGCCGCGGTTCCCAGCGCCGAGGTCGAGCATGCTTGAGAATTTTCACTTCATGCAGCCCTTGTGGCTGCTTGCGCTGATACCGCTGGCGCTGCTCGCCTGGCGCGTGTACCGGCCCGGCGACGGCGACAATCCCTGGCGCCGCATCGTGGATGAACGGCTGCTGCCGCTGCTGATGGTCGGCCGCGCACACAAGGACAAGGCGAGCCGCGCCGGCCTGTGGCTGCTGGCCGCCGGCTGGACCCTGGCGACCCTGGCGCTCGCGAACCCGACCTGGGAGCGCAAACCGCTGCCGGTCTTTCAGACGACGGCGGCGAGAGTGATCGTGCTCGACCTGTCGCGGTCGATGTATGCGAGCGATCTGAAGCCGTCGCGGCTGGTGCGCGCGCGCTACAAGATCGAGGACGTGCTGGCGCAAAGCGGCGAAGGACAGACGGGCCTGGTGGTCTACGCGGGCCAAGCGTTCACGGTGACGCCGCTCACGCGCGACGTGAACACCATCCGCGCGATGCTGCCGGACGTCGACCCCGGAATCATGCCGACGCAGGGCAGCCGCGCCGATCTCGGCCTGATCAAGGCGGGCAAATTGCTGAACCAGGCCGGCGCGTCCAGCGGCCAGGTGTTGCTCATCGCCGACGGCATCCAGGCGGGCAAGGCCGCGGCAACCGAACGCGCCGCCGCGCGGCTCAGGGGCGAGGGCTATCGCGTCTCCGTCCTCGGCGTGGGCACCGGGGACGGCGCGCCGTTGACCAACGCACAAGGCGAACTGGTGCGCGATGCATCCGGCAATATCGTGGACGTGCGCCTCGATACGGCGACGCTCGCAGCGGTGGCGCGCGCGGGGGGCGGCGAATACCGGACGATCAGCGACAACGGCCAGGCATTGCGCGCGCTGCTCGCGCAGCCCATGGACGCGAAAACCACGATCCAGGCGAACGGAACGACGCAGGGCTGGAAAGAACAAGGGCCGCTGCTCGCGGTGTTGCTGCTGCCGCTGGCGGCGCTGGCGTTCCGGCGCAACTGGCTGCTGGGTCTGCTGCTGCTGGCCGGTCTGTCCCTGCCGCCGCGGCCGGCGATGGCCTCGACCTGGGACGACCTCTGGCAGCGGCCGGACCAGCAAGCGGCGAAGGCGCTGGCCGCGGGCGACTATGCCAAGGCCGCCGCGCTCGCGACCGATGCCGACCGGCGCGGCAGCGCCGAATACAAGCGCGGCGACTATAAGCTCGCGCTGGAGAATTTTTCGCATGCGAGCGGCGCCGATGCGGACTACAACCGCGGCAACGCGCTCGCCAAGCTGGGCCGCTACCGCGACGCCATCGCCGCCTACGACAAATCGCTCAAGGAAAATCCCGCCGACGAGGATGCGAAGGCGAACAAGGTGGCGGTCGAGGCGCTGCTGAAAAAGCAGCAAAAAAAACAGCAGCGCTCCGGTTCGCAGGGCAAGCAGTCGCAGAAAGGCCAAGGCCAGAACAGCAGCAGCGGACAGAACGCATCGCAGGGCAAGGCCGGCGAGCAAGGGTCGAAGCAAGCCAAGGGCGCGTCCGGCCAGGCAAAGCAGGCGGCGAACGCGAACCAGGCAGGCAAGAAACAATCGGGCCAGAACGCCGCTTCCGCCACGGCCAGCGGCCGGCAGCAGGCTACGGCACAGCAGCCGACGTCGGGCAATCAGTTCGCCGAGGCGGCGAAGAAGCTTGCCCAGCAGCATCAGGGCGCGACGCAGACGCAGGCGCATGCGAAGCAGGCAGCGAACGCAAACTCCGCTACGCCATCGGGCGCGAAGGCCGCGGATCGAATGCGCGCGCAGGCCAATGCCGCGCCGCCGCAGCAGCCGCAGGAGGGCGCAGCCGACAGTGCGCAGCCGCTAGACCGCGAAGAACAAATGGCAGCACAAGAATGGTTGCGGCGCATCCCGGACGACCCCGGGGGCCTGCTGCGCCGCAAGTTTCTTTATGAATACCAGCATCCCGATGCCGTCAATTAAGCGGAGCCCCGATCGAAGGAGGGCCTCATGAAGCAATCGACACGCAAACCATCATTGCGCGGCGCGCGCCATGCGCCCGCGCTCGCAGCGGCGACGTTCGGACTTCTCATGTTGTGCAGCTCCGTTGCCAGCTGGGCTTCCTTGAGCGCCCAATTGGATCGCCAGACGGTGCAGGATGGGGGTACGGTCACATTGACCATCGAAAGCGATCGGGCGCAATCTCAGGAGCGTCCCGACGTGACGCCCTTGCGCAAGGACTTCGACGTGCTCGGCACGAGCACCGACAGCGAAACGAGCATCGTCAACGGCTCGCGTTCGGACAGCACGAGCTGGATGATCCAGCTGCAGCCGCTTCACACCGGCACCATAGCCATTCCGCCGATCACGGTCGGAAACGAACAAACTGCGCCGCTCGAGCTCGACGTGACCCAAGCTTCGCCACAACAGGCGCAACGGACATCGGCGCATGTCTTCCTCGAAGTGGACGCGCCGGCGGCAGGCCGGTCGGTCTACGTGCAGCAACAGATTCCCTACACGGTTCGGCTCTACTACGACGACAGCGTGCAGAGCGGCGACCTCACCGCGCCCGATCCGGACAATGCCATGGTCGAACAGCTCGGCAAGGATAAGCGCTACACCACGGTGCGCAACGGTCGCGAATACCATGTCATCGAACGCCATTACGCCATTTCACCCGAGAGAAGCGGCCCGCTGACCATCCCGCCGACAGACTTTCGCGGCAGCATGCTGGTCGCAGCGAACAACCAGGGCAACGCGGCTCCGAACGACCCGATGGCCCGCCTGCTGAACGGCACACCCTTCGCCAACGTCCCCTTTTTCAGGAACAGCTTTGGCGCCAGCATCTCATTCGGCGCGACGCCGCAGCCGGTAGACATCCACAGCCAGGAAATCGCGCTCAACGTGCAGCCGCTTCCGCCCGGGGTACACGACAACTGGCTGCCGGCCGAGCAGGTCACCCTGCACGACAGCTGGGACGACAACCCGCCGCGATTCAAGGTCGGCGAACCCGTGACCCGGACCATCACCATCGAAGCGAAAGGCCTCGTCGCCTCGCAGATTCCGCCGTTGTCCTTTGCCAAGCCGGCCAATGCACAAACGTATCCTGAAGCCGGCAGCAAGCAGAGCCGCACCGATGGCAATGTCATCTACGGCATCAGCAAACAGAGCGTGACTTACATCCCGACCGCACCGGGCACGCTGGACATTCCGCCGATCGCGCTGAATTGGTGGAATACCGCCAGCAACGCGCAAAACCGCGCAGTGCTGCCGGCACGCGAATTCAAAGTCGCGCCCGGTGCGGCCGAGGCCCAGTCGAACGCGGCCCCGGCGGCCCCGGCGGCGCCTGCGAGCGCAGCGCCGCAGGCGAAACCTGCCGCGACGCCCTCGACGCCCAAGCGATCGGCTGCGGGAATCTCCTTGACCGAACGCCTGCGGCGCTACGGCGGCTGGTTCGCAGCCGGCGCTGCCGCGCTGGTCGCGCTGGCGCTGCTGCTGACGATCGCGCTCCGGCGGCGTACGCGTCGACCGGGATCGAAATCCGCTCCGCCGAACATGCTTCCGGTAGCGGTGCCGCAGCGCAAAGCCGCCCTGCAGGCGCTGCAGCAGGCTTGCGCCGCCAACGACAGGCACGCGGCGGCGGATGCCTTGCTGAATCTGGCGCGGACGCAGTGGCCGGACAATCCGCCGCGCGGTCTGGGCGCGCTCGCCGCGCGCCTCGACGCGGGCGCGAAGGAAATTGGCGCGCTGGATCGCTGCCTGTACGGCTCGGGCGAATCGCCCTGGGAAGGCAGCGCCCTGTGGAACGCCGTCCGCAACGGCCTGCAAGCCAAGCGCAGCGAACAACTGCCCAAGGACGACGGCTTGGGCGCGCTTTATCCCTGAGAACCGGGTTCAAGGGATTGTTGGCGTCTGGTAACGTGGCGCCAAGGATTTTCTGCTACTCTCACGGCCATCGGGACGCGCACCGGCCACGAGCTAAAAAGACACGCCTGTTCAGACATTTCCCTAAGCCCAACGCGGACTGCCCCCCGTTTTTCGCAAAACGATCGGCCTATTGATGAGCGACTGGTTCGACGGGCCGCGTGAGAGGCGCGACATCGTGCAAATACCTGCTATCTGGCTGGCGTTCGCATTGTCGCTGCTGATACACCTTGTCCTGCTGTGGAAGTTTTTCCCACGGAATTATCTGCTGCCGGCCCAGACGGCCGAACGCAGCGCGGCGGCCGGCCGTCTTCAGGTGCGGCTGATGCCATTGCCGAGTCCTCCATCGGCACCGTCGCATGCTTCTGCCCGTGAGGCGCAAGCGCCGTCGATGCGAGCGAGACGTCCGCCAAAAGCGGTAGCGCGCACCCCGCCGCCGCGGACGATCGCGCTCGCGAAGCCGGAACGCAACATTCCGGCTACGCCGCCGATTGCTAAATCCCCACCCACTACCGCGCCAAGGTCCGGACGTCCTCCGGCAATCGGCAATCTCGCATCGTTGCTCGACGAGGCCGGGCGCCTTGCCCGTAGCGAGTCATCGGCATCCCTGCGCAGCGAGCCGAGCACACCGCCAGTCGAAGGCGCCGATGCGCGCGACACGCGTATCGCTGAGGCCAACCTCGGATCGGGGCGAACGCCGACCTTTGGCAACGACCCTATACGTGGCGGTGGCGTATTCCAGATTAGGAGCATGGCGTACGACGACGCCAGGCTTAAGTTCTTCGGATGGGACAAGGACATTGACCGCAATGCGCTTCAAATTTTCACGGTGCGATTAGGCAACAACAAGAACATGCAAATTGCGGTGGTACGCAAGATAATCCAGATCATTCGCTCACAGGTGAAAGGCGATTTTGTCTGGGAATCGAAGCGGCTGGGCCGACCGATAACGCTATCCGCACGCATGAAGGACAACGCTGGGCTGGAGGCCTTCCTGTTGCGAGAGTTCGCCGAAGATGCGAGCCCGCCGCAGTAATCCCTCGCGCGCATTCATCGGTATCCACGCAGGGCTGGCGAAGCCGTTCAGGCTGCGATGGACCTAATCACTCGGCATCATGCGCGGCGCGCTTGCCGCGGCGTCGGCGCCGCCACCATGCCATGACCGGCAGCACGGCCAGACCGCCGGGCACGGCCACCATGGCCACGTACGCGCCTATGCGCGACAGGTGCTTCAGGCAAAGTTTGAGATTGCAATGGTCCCGGACGGTCCATTGCCGTTTCCTGAGCGACTTCATCGACAGTGGCATCGGACGTCCGGGCTACGCAAACGCGGACAGGAGGCGCCGTCCTTGGCAGCTTGTAGTCTGGCCGATCAGGTGCAGCATTTGCCCTCTGATCATGCGCCGCCACAACGACGACCTCCATCCGCGACGGTACAGGCAAAGCTATTTCTTGTCTGCCTTGTTCTCTTCCGTCGTAGCTTCCGCGGCGGGCGCGGGGGCGGGAGCAGCAGCCCCTTCGGCGGGCTTCGCGGTTTCGGCTGAAGCATTGGCGGCTTCGACCGCCGCAGCCTTGCTGTCAGCGGCGGGCGCGGCGGCGGCCGGCGCGGGCGCGCTTGCCGGAGCTGCGGCTTGCGGCGCCGGCGCCGCCGGCGGAGCTTCCTGTTTCGAATCGCATCCGGCAGTCATGATGGCTGCGGCGAGCAATGTGGCGTAGAGCAAAGAGTGTTTCATG
>DATKUQ010000137.1:0-2107 GCA_035530495.1 Burkholderiales bacterium | reverse complement strand
GCGATGCCGGGCTGCATGTTGTAGGCGTAGCGGCCGCCGTCATCGGAATGGTTGCAGACGTGGTTCCAGTCGAAGCCCTCGAGGAAGCCATATGGGCCGTAGTCGATGGTGAGCCCGAGGATGGACATGTTGTCGGTGTTCATCACGCCATGGCAGAAGCCGACGGCCTGCCATTGTGCGACCAGTTTCGCCGTGCGGGAGATGACCTCGCGCAGCAGTTCCAGGCAGGGCCGATCCGCTTCGCGCAACTGCGGGTAATGCGCGTCGATGACGTGGTCGGCGAGATTCGCGACGTGTTCGTACTGGCGGCGCGAGGAGAACAGCTCGAACGAACCGAAGCGCACATGGCTCGGCGCCATGCGCGTGAGCACTGCGGCGGACTCGATGTTCTCGCGGATCACCGGCTGATCGCTGCCGACGATGGCGAGCGCGCGCGTGGTCGGAATGCCGAGGGCATGCATCGCCTCCGATGCCAGATATTCGCGGATCGAGGAGCGCAACACGGCGCGGCCATCGCCCATGCGCGAGTAGGGCGTCTTGCCTGCGCCCTTCAGCTGCAGGTCCCAGCGGCCTTGCGCGCCGGCCGCTTCGCCGAGCAGGATGGCGCGGCCGTCGCCGAGCTGGGGCACGAACACGCCGAACTGGTGGCCCGCATAAACTGCGGCGAGCGGATCGAAGCCCGGCAACAGGCGGTTGCCGCAGAAAATCTCGGCAAACTCCGCGCGTGCAGCCTCCGCGTGGGCGAGCCCGATCAGGTCGGCCGCCGCGGGGTTGAACGCGACCAGATAGGGATCGGGCAGTGGTGTCGGCGACAGCCGGGTATAGAAGTCCTGCGGCAGCCGCCCGTAGCGGTTGTCGAAGCGCAGTTCCTCCAGCCTAACGGCGCCCAGTTCAGCCCTTGCGGTATTCACGTATGCGTTCCTTCAATCCCGGTTCGATCGCGGAGCGTACCAGATCGGCCAGATCCGCCGCGCGGGAATCGACTACCGTGGCAGCGTGCAGCCGGGCCGCCGCTGCCGGCGACAATTGCTGCGCCTCCGCCGCAGCGCTCTCGATCCGTCCGGGCCAGGCCTCGCGCGCTGCGATTTCATGCAGGAAACCGATGCGCAATCCTTCTTCGGCGCCGAAGGTCTTGCTCGATGCCAGCAGTGCGCGCGCCGCATCGCCGCCGATGCGCGCCGCCAGCCGGCGTGTGCCGAGCTGCAAACCGAATTTGAGCCCGGGCATGCGAAATTGCGCATCGGGCGCAGCGATGCGCCTGCCGCAGGCGAGCACCAGGTCGACGCCGGCGCCGAAATTCCTGCCATGGGCCAGCGCGAGCGTGGCAAAAGGGGCGTGGTATACCCATTGCAGCAGGGCCTCGATGCGCGCGAAGCGCAGCAGCAGATCGCCTTCGCTCGCCTCCTCGAAGCCGCCGAAATCGAAGCCGGCGCAGAAATTGCGGCCATTGCCGTTCAACACCAGCAGGCGCGTGCCGTCCTGGTGCGCGGCGACCACCGCGGCGGCCAGCGCCTCCACCATCGCAGCATCCAGCGCATTGGCCTTGTCCGGGCGGTTGAGCGTCAGCGTGGTGACCGCAGCCGCTTTCTCGATTTGAAGTCCGTCGCTCATGGGATGTTTGAAATGGCTTCGGCAATTCCGAAACGGACTCGTAGAATACCATTCCTCAATCATCGAACCGGCGGAGTTTAACCATGGGCGGACTGGTCTACGTAATCGGCATGAGCGCGGTGGCGGTAAGCGCGATCACCGGCGTGCTGGAGGCAGGGCGCAAGCCCATAGACCTGTTCGGCGTCGTGCTGGTGGCGCTCACTTCGGCATTGGGCGGCGGCACGATTCGCGACCTTCTGCTCGAACGGCCGGTATTCTGGGTCGCGGACCAGACTTACCTGGTCGCCGCGATCGCCGCGGGCGTGATGACCTTCGTGCTGGTGCGCTTGGCGCGCCTGCCGGCCAACCTGTTTCTGGTGCCGGACGCGCTCGGACTCGCCCTGTTTACCATCATCGGCACCCAGGTCGCTTTGAGCGCTGGCGCACCCTGGTTCGTCGCGACCTTTCTCGGTTTGGTCACCGGCGTGTTCGGCGGCGTGCTGCGCGACATCCTGTG
>DATKUQ010000136.1:0-3664 GCA_035530495.1 Burkholderiales bacterium | reverse complement strand
CAGGCTGTTAGCGAGCACTTGCTCGCCGCTTGCCACCCATCCCAAGGCGTTCCCGCTGAGCACGCGCAGCAAGCCTTCGGAGATCGAACCTTCGGCCGGCCACAGGCCGCGCGGGGCCGTGCCGAAACAGCGCGCATGGCTGGCGAGCGCCGAGTGCAGTTGCGCGGTCACACGCGCGCGCCCGCCGGGATAGCCCGGCGCCTCGGGCAGCCGCGCTTTCGGCTCGGCCTCGAGCGCCGAGCGAAAATCAAGCATCAGCGGCGCCAGCGGATGATAGTGCGGCGTGGTCGAGAGTTCGATCTGCCCGGTGCTTGCCAGACGCGCATAGCGGCCGACCACGCCGCGCACCAGCTCGCCGATCAGCGCAATCAGTTCGCTGCGCTCGTGTTGCGCGAAATGCTCGCCGACCGCCATTAGCCGGGTTACCAGTTCGGACTCGCGCCGCACCGTCTCGCCGGTCCAGGCAAGGTGATACCAGGTGAGTACGTCGTAGAAAAACTGATCCGACAGATAGGTCAGAGCTGCCTGGCCGCGCGCCTCGAACGACCAGTACAACTCGAACAAGTGCTTGAAATGCGGATAATGCTGGATCATCCCCAAGTTTTCGACGCTCAGACAGCGCTCCGCGAGCAATGCGCGCTCCTGCGCGCTCATCGGTTCCGCCGTATCGCGCGCAAGCAGCCGCAGCAAGGGGTCGCGCAGTTTTCCGTTTTGGAACTGATCGGCGTAATCCTCCAACTGGTCGAGCAGCACCGGCACCCAGTTGACCACCGCGCGCATCCCCGGATGGTGCTCGAGATGCCAGGCCATGTCGGTGTAATCCTTGATCGCATGCAGGTACACCCAAGGCAGCGTGAACTCGCCGCTAGCCTGGTCGCGATAATCCGGCTGGTGCATGTGCCAAACCAGCACCAGATCGAGGGCACGGGACTGACTCACCGAATAAGCCCCGATAGCGCTGCGACCGAACCGAGCAAGTCCGGAACAATCTTTTTTGCGTAAGGATTCACTGGCTGGCGTCTCCGATTGTGTGGCTATGCTGTGCGCGGCACGGCGCAAGGCCGAGCGTCCCGACCTGCGCGCATGCGGGCTAGCGCAGGTGGTGCACGCGCTGGCCCAGGCTTTCCGGCACGATCACCGTTATCCCACGCTCGGTGACATGAAAACGCTTGCGGTCCGCCTCCGCATCCACCCCTGCGCTCAGCCCGTCGGGCAAGCGGCAGTACTTGTCCACGATCGTTCGCCGCAGGGTCACATTATTGCCGATTTCGACGTTCGGCAGGATCACGCTATCCTGAATGTCGCAATGGTCTTTCACATGCACGTTGGAGAACAGCACCGAGCGCCGCACCTTGGAACCGCTGATGATGCAGCCGCCGGATATCAGGGAATCGATCGCCATACCGCGCCTGTCGTCGTCGTCGAACACGAATTTCGCCGGCGGCAACTGCTCCTGATAAGTCCAGATCGGCCAGTCGACATCGTACAGATTGAGATCCGGCACGACGCGCGTCAGCTCCATGTTCGCGCCCCAATACGCATCCAGCGTGCCTACGTCGCGCCAGTACGGCTTGCCCATGCTCGTGTTGACGCAACTGTCGCTGAAGCGGTGCGCATGCACAGGCACGCCGGACTTGATCAGCCAGGGAATGAGGTCCTTGCCGAAATCGTGGCTGGAGCCGCTGTCCTCGGCATCGCGGAGCAGCTGCTCGTACAGGAAACTCTCGTCGAACACGTAGATACCCATGCTCGCGAGCACGCTGTCCGCTTGGCCCGGAATCGGCGCGGGCCGCGCCGGCTTTTCGTCGAAGGCGCTGATGCGCCAGTTCGCATCCACGGTCACCACCCCGAACTGGTTCGCGTCGGCGAGCGGCACCTCGATGCAGGCGACACTCATGACCGCGCCGCTGGCCGCATGGTCGGCGAGCATGCGCGTGTAATCCATCTTGTAGACATGGTCGCCGGCGAGGATCAGCACGTACTTCCTTTTGTACCGGCGCAGAATGTCGATGTTCTGGTATATCGCGTCAGTGGTGCCGCGGTACCAATCGGCGGTGATGCGCTGCTGCGCCGGCAGCAGCTCGATGAACTCGTCGAAACGGCCGTCGAGAAAGCTCCAGCCGCGCTGCACGTGCCGGATCAGGCTCTGCGCCTTGTATTGCGTGCAGATGCCGATGCGCCGGATGCCGGAGTTGACGCAATTGGATAACGGAAAATCGATGACGCGGTACTTGCCGCCGAAGGGCACCGCCGGCTTGGCGCGCCAGTCGGTGAGTTCTGCCAGACGCGAGCCGCGGCCGCCGGCAAGGATGATCGCGAGCGTGTCGTGGGCAAGTTTGCTGAAGTCGGTTCGCGGCGGCTTCTGCTCTGCGGTGCGAGCGGCCGCCTCTGCTCCCTGGTCGAAGCCGTTCATGTGACCCGTGATGCCAATTCCGTGCGCGCTCATTGCCTCTAGCCTCCCGCCTGCGGGACTGAACTCGCGTTACCTGCCCTGAACCTCGCGGCCGCGCACCTTAGGCGTTGCCGATCAGCCGCCGCACTTCCGCCTCCGCCTCGACCCAGTCCTGCAGTTCGCATCCCGGGGCAAAGCCGCGCTTTTCGGCGCGGAAATACGCAGCCTGCGCAATCAACCTTTCGCGCTCCTGCGCGCTGAGGGCCGGACCCGCCTTGGCTTTGCCGTCGCCGCGCTTTGCTCTTGCCCCGACCGCCGGCGCGCGCGCCACCGCCTTGGACGGCAGCATGGTCTTTGACGCTGCCTTGGTCTTTGGTGTACGTGTTGCTGTGGGCGACATGGTTCACCTCCTTGGCCTGTTTATACCCCTCGATTGAAGCATAGTCGCCACGGGTGGGCTGACATTGACAATTGTCATGCGACGCCGCGCGGGACATGGAGCGAGAATTTCTACAGCCCATTCGCCGCGCGCGGCAATCCGTGAGAAAGCACCCGAGCATCGCGGAAAATCCGCCGAAATCCGCGACGCAATGGCGCCGCTCCAGCAGCGGTGCCGGCGGCCTTGGCGCACTGCGCCAGGCATGAGCAGCGCTTTGGTTCCGCCGATCTCGCCGGCGAGAAACATGCTCGTCCCGGAAAAGTTTAGTCTGAAAATCCAAGCCCTGCTAACATTGGGCATGCCGGCAGCGTGATTCCGCGGCGATCCGACTCCATGCCTCCAGCCAATTCCCACAAAACCGCAAACCCAAGCCCGCTGCGCGTCCTGTTCGCCACGTCCGAATGCACCCCTCTGGTGAAAACCGGCGGCCTGGGCGATGTCAGTGCGGCCCTGCCCGCCGCCCTTGTGACGCTCGGCGTCGACGCCAGGATCCTGCTCCCGGGCTATCGCCAAGTGCTCGCGCAACTGCCCCGATGCCGCGAAATCGCACGCTTTGCGCCTAGTGCGGATCTCCCCGCCGCGCGCCTGCTGCAGGAACCGGACGCGCCGGGAGTGCCGCTGTACGTGCTCGACTGTCCCCAGTTCTTCGACCGCCCCGGCGGGCCCTATCAAAACGAAGCCGGCAACGACTGGAGCGACAACGCGCTGCGCTTCGGCCTGCTGTCGCGCACCGCTGCGCTGCTCGGCAGCGCAGCGAACCCGCTCGACTGGCGACCCCAGTTGATTCACTGCAACGAGTGGCAAACCGGCCTCGCCCCCGCTTACCTGCGCTA
>DATKUQ010000135.1:0-2381 GCA_035530495.1 Burkholderiales bacterium | reverse complement strand
TGACGCTGGACAAGACCGGCCGCGAGCTGGTCATAGGCGGCGATCTCAAACTCGAGTTCGGCTGGCCGCTGCCGCATATCACCGCCGGCGCGGTGACGTTCGCGAATCCGGTCTGGGCCAAGGAAAAGCAAATGGTCGCGGCGGACGAGGTGGAGGTCGCAGTGGATCTGCCGCAACTGCTTCGGCGCAATATCGTTCTGCATGAAGTGCGGCTGCTGCGCCCGGTCGTGTTCCTGGAGCAGGGCAGCGGCGGCCGCAAGAACTGGCTGCTGGACGCAAACCAGCAGGACGAACAGGCGCGTATCCGCATCGACCGTGTGCTCCTCGACCATGGCCGCCTCGGCTACGACGACGCCGCGCAGAAGACCAGCATCCGCGCCGAAATTTCGACCTCGGACGCGCCGCCAGCCGGGGAAGAACTCAGCTTCACCGCGCAGGGGCAATACAAAGGCATGCCGCTCAAGGCGAAGGGCAAGGGCGGGCCGGTGCTCGGCCTGCGCGACGAAAGCACGCCCTATCGGCTGAAAGTCGATCTCAGCGTGGGCCACACCGGCGTCAAGGCCGACGGCACCATCACCAGCCTGCTGAAGTTTTCCGCGATGGACATGCGCCTCGCCGTGCGCGGCGAGAGCCTGGCGCAGCTTTTTCCACTGCTCGGCATCGCATTTCCGAAAACGCGCGCTTATGCGACTGAGGGGCGCATCGTGCACAGCGGGCATAGCTGGCGTTACGAGAAATTTTCGGGCCATATCGGCGACAGCGATATTGCCGGTACGGTGCAGGTCGATACCGGCGGCATACGCCCGGCGATGAAAGCGGACCTGGTTTCCAGGCTGCTCGATGTCGCCGATCTCGGCCCCTTGATCGGCGCGAGGCCGGGCAGCGTGGACGCGGCGAAACGGGCGGCTCCAGCGCCGGCCCAGACCGCGGCACCGACGCCTGCGGCAGCGCGCGTGCTGCCGGACCTGCCGTTCAACACCGACCGCTGGAACAGCGTCGACGCGGAAGTGACGCTGAAGGCAAAAACCATCCGCCGCGCCAAGGAATTGCCTCTCGAAAACCTGGTCGTCCACTTGAGCCTGCGCGATTCCGTGCTGACGCTGGATCCGCTGGATTTCGGCGTGGCCGGCGGGCAACTCGATGCCGTGATTTCGCTCGATGGCCGCCGGAATCCGATCCAGGCGCGCGCCCTGGTGCGGGCGAGAAAAATTCGCCTGGCCCAGCTGTTTCCGACAGTCACGCTGAACAAAAACAGCATCGGCCAGATCAACGGCGATTTCAATATCACGGGTAAAGGCAACTCGGTCGGTCGCATGCTGGCGAGTTCCAACGGCAAGGTGGGCCTGGTCGTCGCCAATGGCGAAATCAGCAAGATGATGATGGAAAAGGTCGGGCTGCACCTGTGGGAAATGCTGGTCCTGCAAGTGACCGGCGACAAGCTCGTCAAGTTGCGCTGCGCCGTCGCCGATTTCGACGTCAAAGAAGGCATCATGCACGCCGATGCGCTGATTTTCGACACCGCGGTCACCACGATTGTCGGTACCGGCAACATAGATCTGGGCAAGGAGAAGCTGAACCTGACGCTCAACCAGAAGACGAAAAGCACCAGTCCTGTCGCCTTGCGCAGTCCGATCTACATTCGCGGCAGCTTTGCCAAACCCGACGTCGAAGTCGACAAGACCCGCATGGCCGCGCGCGCGATCGGCGCGATCGCATTGGGCATCGCCAGCCCGGTGCTTGCGCTGATCCCCTTGATCGACGCGGGGCCGGGGAAAGACAGCGATTGCCGGCAACTCGTCCGCGATGCGCGCGCCGTGCCGCATGCGAAGAGCAAAAGGGCAGGCCCGCGGCCATGAGCATGAGCTTTGCGGCAGTTCCGTGCGCCAGCGCACACAGGATAGATATTTCCGGACCTTCTCCGGTCGCCGGCCGGGCAGCCGCGGCGCAAAGCCGCGTATGGGCCGGCTTATGCGCGCCAGCGAACGGAGCGGCGCGCGGATAGGGCGTATTGTCGAATGGCAATTCCGTCCGGCCGCAAATCTTTTCGGATGAGCGGTTTCGTCAAATTATCCAATGGAGATCTCATGAAGTATTCGATAGTGTTTTCCGCAGTGGTGATGGCCCTGGCGCTGAGCGCGTGCGACAGGCCGACAGTGGTGACTCCTGCGGCGGTGGTTACAGTCCCCGTACCGGGACCGGCCGGCCCGACCGGCGACACGGGCGCGACCGGATCGACCGGGGCGACCGGAACCGTCGGCGACACCGGCGCGACCGGATCGACCGGTGCGACCGGAACCGTCGGCGACACCGGCGCGACCGGATCGACCGGTGCGACCGGAACCGTCGGCGACACCGGCGCGACCGGGAATACCGGCGCTACC
>DATKUQ010000134.1:0-5611 GCA_035530495.1 Burkholderiales bacterium | reverse complement strand
GGTGACGCGCGCTTTTTCCCTGCTGGCAGGCACGCAGAATGGCCCGTCTTTCCAATTCAACCCGCTCGAGAATGACCTGAAAGGACGGGTGGTGCAAGGCGCGCGATTCCCGGACGAAGCGCCGGGCGGGGCCTATTCGCCGCTGGAGCGCGAAAGTTTCAATAACGTCGTGGTGCTCGCGGTCATCGAACTCCTCCGGCGCCAGGAAAACGATCCTGACGTGAAAAAAATTCTCGCCGCGATTGAACGGCATCGGCCTAGTTGACCTTAGTCGCGCCGGTGTCAGACCGAGCAGCCAGGGTCATCTGTCGAACTGCTCAAAATTGGTGTGGCCGGGCTCGATAGTGAGGCCACGCAGCGCTACGGCGCGGTGATGAGCGGCCTCTGCCTTTGCGAGCTTAGCGAGAGCACCACAGGGGTCACTCAGATGAAATGTTCTTGACGACCTGCGACGCTCTGCGCCGTGTTCTCATTCCCGCCAATATCAACTGCTGTGCCCCAATGCCGGTTCCACGTCGACTTACGGTAAAATCGTGAGTCGCTGCGAAGCGTCTTACTTTCAAGTCTTCCGACGCGCCGTCATGCAGATGATCGGCGTTGGACGATCTCCGAACTCCGCCACGGTACTTCATGAAACCATACACACCCACCCACTTTGGAACCATCACACAGGCCTTGCACTGGGCAACTGCGGTACTAGTCTTGATCGCGTTCATCTATGGCCCAGGAGGCTCGGAAGAGCGAATATTCTCTTCCGCGCGCGATTTCGATCGCCACATCCACGAAACGCTGGGCTTGAGCGTCTTTGCGCTTACGACGCTGCGTGTACTGTGGCGGTTTTTCGATCGACGTCCGGAGGCGCCGCACGCGTCACGCTGGATGCGCACGGCGGCGGCGGCGGTACAGGCAATGCTGTACGTGCTTCTGTTCGCCCTTCCTATGACCGCCATTGCCGGATCCTGGCTCGAAGGGCATCCGCTGACGCTGCTGGGCGGAGTGGAGATCGCGCCCCTCATTGGGAAATCCCACGCTTTGGGCGCGACGATTGCGACAATCCACACCTGGCTTGGCGATTCGATCATGTGGCTCGCAGGTTTGCACGCGCTCGCTGCTTTGTACCATCATTACGTGCTTAGGGATGACGTGCTTGCGTCGATGCTTCCGCGCCGGCTTTCAATTTGGCGTCCACGCCGCGAGTGAGAGACAGGACCAAAAGCGGCCTGAGCGACCCCTTGTAACCCTCCTACCACCAGAGCGCAACCGCGCATATCGTGAGCGTGGCGAGCGTCACCGGAACGCCGACACGTCCGTGCCGTTGCCAGTTGATTCGAATGCCGCGCCGCGCCGCGGCGTTCACGACGATGATGTTGGCGATACTGCCGACGATGAGGAGGTTACCCGACAAGGTGCTTACCAGCGCAAGCGTGGGGCCGGCGAGCGCATGCGAAGTGAGTGGAATAAGCAACATCACCGCCGGCACGTTGGAGACGACGTTGGACAGCACGAGTGTGGCGGCGAACAGGGTTCCGGCATGATCCAGGTTCAAACCGGCGGCGGCGAGGTCGGCGACGATTCCGGCGACGATACCAGTCCGCTGCAGCGCGTGATTCACTACGAACAGTCCGATAAAAAGGATCAGCAGCTCCCAGTCCACCAATCCGAGCATTTTGTTGGAATGCAGCTTGCGGCTCATGAGCAGCAGCCCGGCGCCGGTCAGCGCCGCAACGTCGCGCGGCCAGGCAGGCAGGAACAGGAACACCGCCACCAGCACAGCGGCCACCGACAAGCCCTTTGCCGTCTGCCAGCGATCGAGGGGAACCGGATCGTCGCGCCGATCCGGCGCCGAAGGAAGCGCGACGTCGCCGTCCGATGAAACCCAGCCGCCCCGCGTCTGGTAGGCGATGATGACCCAAATTGCCAGCAGACCCAGCAGCACCGGTCCCACCGCCTGTGCGAAATATCCGGCGAAGGACAGCTTCAGCGTCTCGCCGATCAGCATGTTCTGCGGGTTGCCGATCAAGGTCGCCGCCGAGCCGACGTTGGCGGTGCATGCAAGCGCCAGCAGGTAGGGCACCGGGTCCAGCCTGCGCCCAAGGCACACCTCGATCAGGACTGGAGCGACGGCCAGACAGACGATGTCATTGCTGAACACGGCCGAAAGCACCGCGACGACGACGATCAGCGCCGCCAGCAGCAGCGGCGGCGAGAGCGGGAACGCAGCGAGCCGACGCGTCACCCAGGAATAGAAGCCCCCCAAGCGCATCTGCGCCGAGACCACCATGAACGAAAAAAGCAGGACCAGAGTCGGCAAATGGATCGATTGCGCCGCTTGCTCCGGGCTCACGGCCCCGACCGCAATCAAGGCGATCGCGCCCAACAGCGCAATGCCGGTGCGGTCGAGCTGCAGGAAGGGCAACCCGCCAAGGATCATGCCCAGATAGACGATGCAGAAGACGAAGAAAATGAACGCACTCATGGTGAGGGCGAAGGTTAGCGCATTTCCGCGCTTGCATCGCAGTGCCTTGGGAACTGTCGTGGTGTTGGAACCCTTAGCGCAGGGGCAGCATCAGCAACCAGGAGTTCTCGTCTTTTGCTCTGATCGGGGAGGCGCGTCGAGATGTAAATCAGGAGACGGCGAGGCGACCATTGATTTGCGTCACAGACGCGGTCTTCAACTAACTCGCATGACGCTATAATTCTCCTGTGATGTCGCAAATCCGCCCGGTGATGGGCGGCGCAGCGCAGAGGCAATTCGAGAACGGGAGAACCGCCATGCCCAGACACAAGACCTATCTGCCGCGCGGGGTCATTCCGGCCGCGCTGCTGCCCTTCAACGAAGACCTGTCCATCGACGAGGCGTCCTTCCGTTCGCATCTGCGCGACCTGGCCGCGGTCGAGGGAATTTCGGCGGTCACCATCAACGCCCACGCATCGGAAGTGGCTTCCTGCAGCTTCGACGAGCAGCAGCGCGTGCTCGCGATCGCGCAGGACGCAATCGGCGAGCGCCTGCCGATCGTCAACGGCATCTACAGCGAGGGCCCGTTCGAAGCGGTGCGCCTCGCGAAAATGGCGCATGCGGGCGGCGCCTCCGCCCTGCTCGTCTTCCCCACCGGCGTCTATACCTTTGGCCAGCGCCCGGAGATGGCGATCGATTATTTCAAACGCATCGCCGGCGTGACCGACCTGCCGCTGATCCTGTTCCAATACCCGCTCGCGGGCGGGCAGGGCTACCCGCTGGCCACGCTCACCAAAATCATGGACGCCGTGCCCACGGTGCGCGCGATCAAGGACTGGAGCGCAAACCCGCAACTGCACGAGCGCCAGATCCGCGTGTTGCAGTCGCGCACGCCGCCGGTGACGGTATTGACGACCCATAGCGCCTGGCTCATGAGTTCGCTGGTGCTCGGATGCAACGGCCTGCTCTCGGGCAGCGGCTCGGTCATCGCCGACTTGCAGGCGCAACTGTTTCGCGCGGTGCAGGCGAACGACCTTGCCACGGCACGACAATTGAACGACCGTATCTGGCCCACGGCCGAGGTGTTCTACAGCGAGCCCTGGGTCGACATGCACAATCGCATGAAGGAAGCGCTGGTGCTGCTCGGCAGGCTGCCGCGCGCCGTGGTGCGCCCTCCCCTGATGAAGCTTTCCGCGGCGGAAATCGAGCGCATCCGCAAGGCGCTGGTCGCGGCCGGCTTGCTCGCGGACAGCGCTGCGGCGAAGAAGCAAGCGTCCCTGGTTTAGGGTCGGTTGACAGGGTGGGATGCCGGCCTGGACCGACTCTAATAGTTACCCGAATTCGTGGATTCCGGAACGAACGGTGGCGGCCCGGGTCCTAAAGGGAACGACAGCTTGACGATCGAGGGTGATCACGCCGCAGTCGAGCGACTCCATCCGGTATCCAATGCCCTCGACCCCGCGCGCGACCGCAACCGGGCACGAAAAGGAAATCGACATGAGCGCACCATGCTGCGAACCGATGCTGATGGTCATCCTCGGCGGTACCGGCGATCTGTCGCACCGCATGATCCTCCCCGCGCTCTACCGTCTGGCGCAGCAGGGGCGCCTCGATAGCAAGTCGCAGATTGTCGCCGCGGGGCGGCGGGCGCTGCCCGACGAGGAGTTTCGCAAGCACGCCATGCAGGCGATCCGGCGGGAGGTGGCGGACATTTCCGCGGACGCAGCCTCGTCGTTCGCGCGCAATCTGCATTACCGGCAGTTGCGGGAGCCCTACGCCGACCACATGACGGGCTTCGGCAGTCAGATCGCGGCGCTCGAGCAACAGTGCGGCCTTCCGGGCAACAGAATCTTTTACCTCGCGCTGCCTCAGGACGCCTTCGCTCCCGCGGCGCAAGCCATTGGCGAAGCGGGACTCGCCAACAGCCGTGGGTGGACGCGCATCGTGGTGGAAAAGCCGTTCGGCCACGACCTTCGATCGGCGCAGGCGTTGAACGCTCTGCTTCACCGATATTTCAACGAGCCGCAAATTTTCAGAATCGATCACTACCTCGGCAAGGAAACGGTGCAGAACCTGCTGGTGCTGCGCCTGGCGAATCCGATTTTCGAGACGCTGTGGAACCGCGACCGCATCGAAAGCGTGCAGATCACCGTCAGCGAAACGCTCGGCGTCGAAGGCCGCGCCGCGTTCTACGAGAGCGCCGGCGCGCTGCGCGACATGGTACAGAACCACCTGACACAACTGTTGTGCCTCATCGCCATGGAAGCCCCCGGCTCCTTTGGCGCGGAGGCGATTCGCGATGAAAAGGTCAAGGTCCTGCGCTCGGTCACGCCGATTTCCAGCGCCAGCGCCCTATTCGGCCAATACCAGCGTGGCTATATCGACGGCGAGCCGGTGGTCGGATATCGCGAAGACGCGGGCGTGGCCCCGGACTCGAACACCGAAACCTTCGTCGCGCTCAGGCTAGGGATCGAGAATTGGCGCTGGCAGGGAGTGCCATTTTACCTTCGCGTCGGCAAACGAATGGCCCGGCGGCTGAGCCAGATCGTCATACAGTTCCGGCGGCCCCCGGTCATGATCTTTGAAGCGTTCGAAGGCTGCGACGTCCATTCGAACGCCCTGACGATCACCTTGCAGCCCGACGAGGGATTCAATCTCTGTTTTGAAGTCAAGGAACCTGGGCAGGACATCGCCGTGCGCTCGCAGCGCCTGCATTTCCAGTATGCAGAGGCGTTCGGACCGCTGCCTACGGCCTACGAAACCTTGTTGCTCGACATCATGAAAGGCGACCAGACCTTGTTTGTGCGGGCCGATTGGCTGGAACAGTCTTGGCGCCTGTATGCGCCTTTGCTGGAGTCGCCGCCGCAGCTTAAGCACTATCCGAGCGGCTCCTGGGGACCGGAGGCGGCCAAAGATATTCTGTACCCGGACCACGGGCACTGGCTGCCGTCATGAAATGAATGCTGAAGAGGAAAGTCTGAGCGGCAATTCCGCCGGCGTCTAGCGCGAGGCGCTGTCGGCGGCGGATTCGCCTTGTTTGACGCGATAACCGACGGGCAGCAGGCGCACGCCGAAGCGCTCCTCGACCGTGCCCCACAGGCCGCGCGGCAGATAGAGGGCGAATACGACTGCGGTCGCGCCGAGGCCGACGAGATA
>DATKUQ010000133.1:0-6403 GCA_035530495.1 Burkholderiales bacterium | reverse complement strand
CAGGTAGCGATCGAACAGCATCGCGACATTGCGAATGAACAGGCGCCGGAGTGGCTCCGCGTGCGATCGATCTTTCTCGGGCCGCGAGCAGATGCAAGCCCGACATGGTCAATCGCCCGCCCTTCGCAGCGAGCTGGAGTTCAGGCCGCCGCGGTCCTGCCGATCCGCACGCGCCAGGTCTCGGGGCCCGATTCGAGATAGTCCCAGGTAAACTCCCCCGGGTGTTCCGCATCGAATTGGTAATACAGCGGCTTCGGATCATGGTCATTGACCAGAACGAAGCTATTGCCTGGAGCCAGATTCTGCCAGGTGCTGAATATTGTGGTATGCCGTTGCATGGGGACAAGCTGACGGACATCGAGGTTTTCGCTATCGCTCATGATTGAACTTCCTTTCTGGTTGCGTGGTGGGTTGATAAAGCCGGGATATCGCTATCGCCAGCGGGTGATTCCTTTCTGCTGCTGCGCCTGGGGCTGGTAAGGTTGTGCATGACGCCGTTCAGCCGTTCGGCTTCTTTCGGCTGGTCGTGCCGCAGCAACGACCAGCCTTGTGCCGCCAAGCGACAGGCGGCATCGATTTCTCCTGCGTCTCCGATGCGAAAAAGGGCCCGCACGAAGAGACGATTGAGAGAGACAAGCGGGTCGGGTGTATCCATGTGCCGGTCAGTCCTCGACGCCAAAATATTCCTTGGCCGCCGGGCTCATCGCCTGCGGGCTCCAGGGCGGCTCCCAAACCAGGTCGATATTGACCCCGTTCACCCCTTCTAAGTCTTCCAGCCGCTGCCTGACGCCGCTCTGGATCATGTCCGAGGCCGGGCAGCCGGGCGTGGTCAGCGTCATGGTGACTGCCACCACCACGGCATCGTCGATCTCGATCTCGTAGACCAGGCCGAGATCGACGATGTTGTAGCCGAGCTCCGGATCGAACACATCCTTCAACGCCTCGCGCACCTCTTCGCGGGTAGGCACGCTCATGACGCACTTCCGGGTCGGGCGGCACAACGGATCAGCACGCGATATTCGCTGGGGCCGCGTTTCTCGCAATCGGTCTGGTGGCCGCGTGTTCGAAGTTCGGGATACAGCAGCAGCGGATCGCGGTCGAACCAGGCTTCCAGCACCTCACCCGCCGCCATGGACTCGATAGCCTCCAGCGTGATTACCATCGGTTCGGGCGGCATCAGGCCGCGATTATCGAGCGAGCGGCTCGGTGCCGGCCAGCCGCTGGCATCGTCCTGCTCCGATTTTGCGGCGGCAGCGACCGGCTGCGTGGAAGGCGCCGCAACAGGTGCCTTCGCGCCCGGTTCGAAAACGATTTCCCAATCGCCGCCGCCCAGCTCTTTCTCTGAATGTGCGTAGCCTTTCTTTTGCATGATTGAGAAGAGCGGCACCGGTTTGAAAGTGGCCAGCACGCGCAAACCCTGGCCACTTTCAAGCGCGGCTATCGCGTTCATGATTTCTGGAAAAGGCTCGCCACCTGCCTTCAGGATCGGGCGCACATCGAGTGTCTGGAGTGAAACAGTCATGTCGTACTCCTTTAGTGGGATGAAGGCGAAGCAAAGGGTGCCGATTTGGCAAGTGGCGCAGACATGCCTGGCGGTCGCACCGGCGTCGGCTTGGCGTTTGGATCCGGATGGCGAGAGCGCCACAGCTCGACCACAATTAGCACCGTCGCGAGCAATTGCAGGCCAACGGTGATTCTCCACAACAGGGCATGGCCGAGCACAAGAGCCCCTGCTGCCAGCGGCGCCATCGCGAAATAGAGCACGAACCACGGCATGGCGCGGCGCTCGTTGACCAAATCCTGGACCCGTGGCACCGGCCCTTTGCCTAGCTTCGGGCCAAACACCTCGAGCCAGGTCAGGAACGGGACTACTTTGTAGAGCTGGCTAAGACCAAGCCCAGTCAGACCACCGAAAATAAACAGATAGCCGATCGCACCGGCAAAGCGATCGAGTCCACCCCACGCCGCCGCCAGCGCGCCAGCCACCAGGGCCAGGGTAATCAGACTGAGTGCCGCGGCCGCCGTTATGCTGTTCAATTCCAGATGCCGCCGGCTGCGTGTGCGGTAAAACCGTGCGATATCGGCGAGATAGAAAACCGCACCGAGACCAGCCAGCGCAGCACCAATCGCTTTGCCCCAGCCTAAGGCGACTCCGGTCCAGATCCCACTCAACCCTGCCGCAACCATCAATACCAACCCGGTCACGGTCAGGATCAGTGCCGCATAGGTGCTGCGGCGCGGTTCGTCGGGTGCCAGCATGAACATCGACAACAGCCGGTAGCTGACGCCCATAACGGTCAGCGTAAACCAGCCGCCCAGTCCCGCCGCGATGTGCAGACTCAGCCCGCCGCCGGTCAGTGCCACCAGAAACTCAGGCGGCCGTGGCAGCGCAAAAGTGAGTGCAAAGCCGAGGCCGATCAGGCCGGTCAGCAACATGAAGCCGAGACCGAATGCGACGAAGTCCGCTGGCAAAGGCAGCGGCCGCGCGCGCCAGAGTGTCGCCGCGAAATTGATGGCCCCGAGCACGAAGCCCGTCAGAACCAGGCTGCCACCGATCGGTAGGCAAGCGGTTGTGAGGAAACCCACCCCGCCCAATGCCATGAACCCGACCAGCATCGCAGCCAGGCCCGCGACGATCGCGATCAGCGAATACAGCGGCAGGCGCTGGCTGTACAGTCCAGTGTTGGTGATGACGGGGACGAATTGATAAAGCGCGCCGAGCATCAGCAGGCTGAGCCAGCCGATCGTGACAAGATGAACCACAATCAGCGTGGCAGGTGCACGTAACCCGGTCAGCGGGTCGGCGTAGCCGGCGACGAGCAACACCTCGGCCAGCAGAAGGGCGGCGATGGCGCATCCAAAGTGCACCATTGTCCAGCGCGAAACGCTCGATCCGATCATCATCGACAGAGCCCTCCCGGTTTCGCTACCGAAATTAGCGGTGCTTGTTCGAGCGGCAACCCAGCATGCAGCATGTCAATTTCCCGAAGCTGTTCGCCGAAGCGCGCGCTTCGGCGTGGTATGGAAAGCCGCCTACGCCGCCATGCTTTCCAGCTGCGTGAGCAGGCTGCGGGCGTCCTCGCCCAGCGCCTGGTCGAGCATGGGGTACATCATGGTTTCCTCTTTCATGTTGTGCTGCTGCAGAAGCATGTGCAGGGTCTCCGCAGTGTCCAGGTACTGTTTCGCGTCTTTCGCTTCGATTGCGGCGCGCATTCGCGCGAACATTCCGTGCATCTGTTCGTGCTCCATGCACATCGTCTCGGTCGGTCCGCTGGTCATGCCGGTTTTTTCCTCGAACGCCGGAAACAGCAGCTTTTCCTCGATCTCGATATGACGTTCGATCTCGCGCAGAAACGCCCCGCCATCGCGCTCCAGGCCGGCGTAATCGCCGGCAGCCGCCATATTCCCGGCGCGGGCGAAAGCCGCATCGCAATCCCTGTGGTCCTTGTTCATGTAGTCGCTGATGAGCTGCATATTGCCTCCTGTCGAATGGTGGGTGGTATTGACGGTGACCGCGCCTCGCGCGGCCCTGGTTACGCTCCGAACGCGTCGATACCTTGGTCCGCGGCGGGTACGTTGGGTTGCGCGGGTTCAGGCGCGTTTCAGCAGGCCGAGCTTGTCCTTGATGCTCGCCCAGTGAGTCGCTTCGGGTAACGCCTCCTGCTTTCTCGTAATTTCCGGCCAGTCCTTGGACAATTCGGCATTGAGCGCGACATATTGCTCCTGTCCTGCCGGCACGTCGGCGTCGGCGAAGATGGCATCCACGGGGCACTCCGGCACGCAGACCGCACAGTCGATGCAAAGATCCGGGTCGATGACCAGGAAATTCGGCCCGGCGTGGAACGCGTCCACCGGGCACACCTCGACACACTCGGTATGCTTGCAGTTGATACATGCTTCGGTGACGACATAGGTCATTGTTGTCTCCTTTTCGCGACTGTGCCCTCAGGCCGCCGCTTCGAGCGGCGCCTGGGCGGGCTTCATGGTGACGGGGCATTCGCCGGTTGCGCGGCATGGTTCGACGCGCGTCGTGGTCAGCGCCTTCGTGGACCACCGCCGCACCGCCGCGGCCTCACTCGGAACCTGCTCCGCGGCCGTCGGCGGGATAGGTTTGCCCTCGGCGAGCAGCTTCTCGACGCGGCGCAGGCCGAGAAGCGCTGCGCCATAGGCCCCGTTCAACTGTCCGAGCCCGTTGGGCGCAACGTTGAGCTTCGCCTTGAGGTTCGATTCGAGGGCATTCACCATCGCCGCATTGCGCGTCATGCCGCCGGTGAGCATGTAGCCGGGCTCGATCCCGACGCGGCGCATGAGCTGGATCGCCCGTCCGCCGAGCGCTACCATCGCGCCCATTACGATGTCCTCGGCCGGTATGCCGTTTGACAGATGGTTGATCACCTCCGACTCGGCAAACACCGCGCACACGCTGCTGATCTGCACGGGTTTGGTAGCGCGCAGGGCGTAGGGGCCGAGGTCGTCGGTGGTCAGCCCGAGGTAGCGGGCGGTTTTTTCGAGAAACGCGCCGGTGCCGGCCGCGCACTTGTCGTTAAGGCGAAAGGCCTTCACCCGCCCATCTGCGTCGATTTTGATCGCCTTGATGTCCTGGCCGCCGATGTCGAGGATGGTGCGCGTGTCGGGAAACAGATGCACCGCTGCGCGGGCGTGCGCGGTGAGCTCGGTGACCTGGGTATTGCGAAATGGAACGGTGTAGCGGCCATAGCCGGTCGCCGCGACGTAGGTGATTACCGAGCGATCGAGGCCGCTGTTCTTCAGCAGCTCGTCGAAAGCGGCCTCTGCGGCCTGCGCCAGCTTGAAGCCGGTGCGGCGAACGGCGGTGCCAACGACTTCGCGCTGGGCATTGATCAGGATCGCCTTGGTGTAGGTCGATCCGATATCGATTCCTGTGACATATGGCATTTTCTTCTCCTAGGCAGCTATGGCGACGGGCCGGGCCTCGGCCCCGAACGCGCGGTCGTGCGAAAACAGCGCCGCGCCCAGCGCGCCGCAAAAATGCGCATCTGGACTCACGTTGATCTTCATTCCCGCCGACTCCTCGAGCAGCTTCACGATGGCGACGTTGCGGCTCACGCCGCCGGTGAACGTCACCTCCGACTCGATTCCGACACGGCGCGCAAGCGAAACGCAGCGGCTGGTGATCGCCTGGTGCACGCCCATCAGCACGTCCTCGGGCAGCATGCCCTTGGCAAGGTGACTGATAATCTCCGACTCGGCGAACACGGTGCAGGTCGTGGTAATGCGCACCGGATTCTGTGATTTGAGCGCGAGGGGCCCGAGCTCTGCGAGCGACATTTCGAGCGCGTAGGAAGCCGCGCCGAGAAAGCGTCCGGTGCCTGCGGCGCATTTGTCGTTCATGGTGAAGTCGCCGACCTGGCCATCGGCCTTGACGCGTATCGCCTTGGTGTCCTGGCCGCCGATGTCGATGACGGTGCGCGTGCCGGGGAACAGCGCGATCGCGCCGCGTGCATGGCAGCTGATCTCGGTGACCTGCTCCTGGCCGAACTTCACGTTGTAGCGGCCGTACCCCGTGCCGGCGACGTAGAGGACTTGGTCCTCGGTGATATCGGCGTTGGCAAGCGCCGCTTTGAACGTATCCTGCGCGATGGTCACCATACTGGTTTCCATGTCGAGCAACGCGCGTCCGACGATGGTCTTGTTCTGGTCGATGATCACCGCCTTGGTCTGCGTGGATCCGACGTCAACTCCGGCAACGTATTTCATGCTGGGCTCCCGGCCGCGGCGGCAACGGTCTTGGCCGCGAGCGGCGCGCCGCCGCCGCTCTGATGCAGCGTTTCGAAAAACGCGTCGACGCGATTCTTGATCTGTGCGTCCGACCAGTAGCGCGGATCGATGAGATCGGACTCGATGTAAAGGCTCGGCACCTTCAGCCGTTTGTTGAGGTAATCGCGCGTATCGGCCATGCCGGAGGACACGAAGCGGCAGCTCTTGACGCCGTGAAAGACGATCCCGTCGACGTCGTAGTCCCGGATCTGCTGCGCCAGCCGTTCGTGCGCGAAAAACTGGTTGGAGAGGCCTCGCTGCGCGGCGAGCGCGGTAATTTCGGCAAGGCTCTCGAGCGGCCGCGAGGTGTCGTAGACCAGTTCCCCTGCATCCATTCCGCCCGAGGCGAATGTGAGGTAGTCGGAGTAGGCGAACACGCCGCCCCAGGTCTCGAACAACTCGACCAGGCGCCGCATGGAAACGTAGCAGGGCGTACCCGAGAACAGCAGACGGAAACGCTCCTCGGCGACGCGGCCTTCGCCGCGCGCTACCTTGGCGCGCAACTGTTCTTCGAGTTTGCGCATATACTCGACGCCCTCGGATGTGCCTCTATACACGTTCATGATGCCGATGTAAGTGAGGCCGTCCAGCATCGCGTTGAACGGCG
>DATKUQ010000132.1:0-19163 GCA_035530495.1 Burkholderiales bacterium | reverse complement strand
AAGGTGTGCCCAAGAGCCATATCTACCGCATCCTCAGAGGCGGAGAAGTTCGGGTCAATAGTGGGCGCGTGGACGCTACTTACCGGTTGCTGGAAGGCGACCGGGTGCGCGTGCCGCCGCTGCGGCTGGGAGCAAAGGCGGCGGCGCCCAAAGCGCCGAAAGTGAACTTGCCGTTGCTGTACGAGGACCAGGGGCTGATCGCCGCAAATAAACCTGCCGGCTTGGCGGTGCACGGCGGCAGTGGCATCAGCCACGGCGTGATCGAACAGTTGCGCGCCGCGCGACCGGAGGCGAAATTTCTCGAGCTGGTGCACCGCCTGGATCGCGATACCTCGGGATTGCTGCTGCTCGCCAAGAAACGCTCGGTATTGACGGCAATGCATGAGCTGATCCGCTCCGGCCAGATGGACAAGCGCTATCTGGTGCTAGTGCGCGGCCGCTGGCCTGCAGGCAAGCAGCACGTCAAACTCAAGCTGCAGCGCTACGTCACGGGCGCGGGCGAGCGCCGCGTGAGCGTCGACGAGGCAGGGCGCGAGTCGCACACCGTGTTCGAGCTCGAGCGGCCCTGCGGCGACTACAGTCTGCTGCAAGCGCAGCTGAAAACCGGGCGCACGCATCAGATCCGCGTGCATCTCGCGCATCTGGGCTTTCCGATCGTGGGCGACGACAAGTACGGCGATTTCGAATTGAACAAGCGCCTGGCCAAGCAGGGTATGAAACGTATGTTTCTGCACGCATGGAAACTCGCCTTTGTGCATCCGCTGAGCGGCGACACCTTGAAGCTCGAAGCGCCGCTGCCGCCAGAGCTCGAAAATTTCATGCTCTCCCTGGAACACGAGCGGCGGAAGACTTAGGCGCCGCACCCCCAGAGGGACTTGTACCTGCCGGTCGCGAACCCCATTTAAACGGATTAGACGGATAAAACATGCCAAGACGATTTGAACTGTTGGTTTTCGACTGGGACGGGACGCTGATGGATTCGGCCGGCGCCATTATCGCCAGCATCCAGGAAAGCTGCAGCGATCTGGGACTGCCGGTGCCGGAGCGCGAGCGCGCTGCCCATGTCATCGGCCTGGGGCTGAAGGATGCGCTGGCCTATGCTGTGCCCGAGTTGCCGCCGGGCGACTACGGCAAACTGGCGCAGCGCTATCGCCATCACTTTCTGGCACGTGATCCCGATATCGAATTGTTTCCGGGGATGCGCGAAATGCTGACCGGGCTGAAGGAAAGAGGCTACCTGCTGGCGGTAGCCACGGGAAAGTCGCGCGTCGGCCTGGACCGGGTGCTCGAGGCCACGGAACTGAAGCCCTATTTTGATTCCTCTCGATGCGCCGACGAGACCCATTCAAAGCCGCATCCGGCGATGCTGCAGGAACTGATGCAGGAGCTGTCGGTCGAGGCGGAGGCGACGCTGATGATAGGCGATACGGCGCACGATCTGCAGATGGCACTGAGCGCGGGCGTGCCGGCGTTGGCGGTGAGCTACGGCGCGCATCCAAAGGAAAACCTCAGCGGGTTCAATGCGCTCGCTTGCATCGAGACGCCGCAGGAGTTGGGGCCATGGCTGAAAAAAAACGCCTGAGCGCGCCCAATGAACGCGCGAGCGAGACCGGCGAGCGCCTGAGCGAGGCCGACGTACGGCTGAACACGCTCAGTGAACGCCGGCGCGAGCCCGGCCCGGGCCGGGCCGGGGACGGCGCGCGCCTGCTTTGCGCCAGCAGCGATCTCGCCGACGGCGGCGATGGCGTGCGCTTCGAGGTCGAATGCAAGGGCGAGGCGAGCCCCGCGTTCGCGATCCGCCACAGCGGTCGGGTTTACGCCTATCTCAACCGCTGCGCCCACATCGCGATGGAACTCGACTGGAATCCGGGGAAGTTCTTCGATGCCGATGGTGTGTATTTGATATGCTCGACGCATGGCGCACTGTATGCGCCGGAAAGCGGTGCCTGCCGTGGCGGGCCCTGCCGCGGCGCGGCACTGAGCCGGCTGAATGTATTCGAGGCCGACGGAAAGGTCTATTTGAGGAAGGGTTGATGCCATGGCGCAAGACGAAAAAAACTGGGAGCGCGAGACGCTGGAGAAGCTGGCCTTTTCCGCGCTGAAGGAGCAGACCAGGCGACGCAGGTGGGGTATTTTCTTCAAACTGCTGACCTTAGCCTATCTCACGGTCCTGATTCTGATGGCGTTCGAATGGAGCGGCAGCAGCGAGCTGATCGCCGAAGGCACGCACACCGCCTTGGTTGATCTGGACGGGGTAATCGACGCCAATGGCGACGCAAATGCCGATAAGGTAAGCAGCGCGCTGCAAAGCGCATTCAAGGACAAGAACACAAAAGGGGTGATCTTGCGCATCGACTCCCCCGGCGGTAGTCCGGTGCAAGCGGCGATCATCAATGACGAAATGCGACGTTTGCGCGGCGTCTACCCGAAGATACCGTTGTATGTGGTGGTCGAGGACATCTGCGCCTCGGGCGGCTATTTCGTCGCGGTCGCGGCCGACAAGATCTACGTCAACAAGGCGAGCCTGGTAGGTTCCATTGGCGTCCTTATGGATGGCTTCGGCTACACCGGCACCATGCAAAAGCTGGGAGTGGAGCGGCGCCTGCTCACAGCAGGCGAAAACAAGGGATTCATGGACCCGTTTTCTCCGGAGAACCCGAAGCAGAAGGCGTATGCGCTCAGCATGCTCAACGACATTCACCAGCAATTTATCGATGTGGTGAAGCAAGGCCGCGGCAAGCGCCTGAAGGACGATCCGGAGTTGTTCAGCGGCCTGATCTGGACCGGGCGGAAGGCGGTGGAACTGGGCCTGGCCGACGGTTACGGCAGCGTCGAATCGGTGGCGCGCGATGTGATCAAGGCCAAGAACATCGTCGACTATACCGAGAAGTCCAATCCGGTCGAGCGCATCGCCAAGCGATTCGGCGCCGCAGCGGCGAAAAGCTTCGTCGATTTCGCCACCAGCGAAAGCATCCGGCTACGCTAGCGGGAGCGGGTTCTTGCGCTGCAGGTCAAGCGGCCTGCAGTAAGAACAGGGACGGCCTGCGTTCGAGTTGCGGCGGATTTCTTTTCCATTCCGCCACCGCCATGGTGCGGATGTCCTCGCCCGCCAGACTGACCTCGGTTGCAATGCACAGCAGGGTATCCCGGGCGCAATGTTCAAGAATGCTTTGCACCAGCTTCCCGTTGCGATAGGGCGTCTCGATGAAAATCTGGGTCTGGTTCAGCCGCCGCGACTGCTGCTCGAGTTCGCGCAGCGCTTTGATGCGGTCGGCCTCGGGCACGGGGAGATAGCCGTGAAATGCGAAACGCTGGCCATTCAGCCCGGAGGCCATGAGCGCGAGAAGTATTGAGGAGGGGCCGACCAGCGGCACCACCGGGATGCGGTGCCGGTGCGCATACAGCACCAGCTTCGCGCCGGGGTCGGCGATGCCGGGACAGCCCGCCTCGGACATCACGCCCAGGTCGTGCCCGCTGCATAAAGGCGCCGCCAGGCCGGCGATGTCCGCGTCCGGCGTATGCTCGTTCAGGGTGCTGATGTGCAGTTCCTGCAGCGGTTTCATCGTGCCTATCTGTTTCAGATAGGCACGCGCGGTTTTTGGATTCTCGGCGACAAAATAATCCAGCGTGCGCACGCGCTGCTGCACGTCCTGCGGAATCACCGCAGCGAGCACGCAATCACCCAGCGTGGTCGGAATGAGATACAGCGTACCGGCGGCCATGGTCGGAGCGCCCGTCATAGAATGCTCACGCCCTGCGCGGCGAGCATTTCCGTCAGCGCAATCAGCGGCAGTCCGATCAAGGCATTGGGATCGTCGCCGCGCATTTCGGCAATGAGCGCGATGCCCAGGCCTTCGCAGCGGGCGCTGCCGGCGCAGTCGTACGGTTGTTCGCGCTGGAGATAGCGTTCGATCTGTGCATCGCTGTAATCGCGAAAGCGCACGTAAAACGGCACGATTCGCGTTTGCGCCTGGCCGCTGGCCGCATTGCACAGACACAGCGCGGTGTGGAACACCACTTCCTTGCCGCGCATCGCCCTGAGCTGGCGCAACGCGGTGGTGTGATTCCCGGGTTTGCCCAGAGGCATATCGTCCAGCACCGCTACCTGGTCCGATCCGATGACGATAGCCTGGGGATAGCGCGCAGCCACTGCGCGCGCCTTGGCCTCGGCCAGCCGCCGCGCGGTATCCTGCGGCGCCTCATTTGGCAGCGGCGTCTCATCCACGTGCGGCGAAGCGACTTCAAACGGTATCCCCAGCCGCGCGAGCAGTTCACGCCGGTACTTCGAGGTCGAGGCAAGTACGATTTGAGCAGTGGTATTCATGACCGCCAAATCTTAAGCAAGGCATTGAAAATTTTGTTTTTCCTTTGACAGTAGTGGTCAAAAATAATATCATGCGCGCCTATGTTGCAACCGGCGGCCATCGACGGTCTGGCGTTTGCCCGTTCCGCAGGAGTGCTAAAGGGCCGGCTAGGTATGGAATCCCTGCCGCTGCTCGCTCGGTCCGGTTGTTTGAGTGCGGCTCTCGATTTTGTCCTTGTGGGTGAAATCAACGAGCGTGGCAAGCCGGGCATCAGGCTGGCAGTAGATGGCAGTGTGCGCCTGGAGTGCCAGCGCTGTCTTGGCGATATTGACTTTCCGCTGCGGCTGGAAGTGCAGTTGGAACTCGCGGCGAGCGAGGCTGAAGTCATTGCCGCCGAAGACGACGTGGATCGTGTGGTGGCTGGGCGCGAAATGAGCGTCGCGGCTTTGGTGGAAGAAGAGGTCATATTGGCATTGCCCATGGCACCCAAGCATGCGCAATGCCGTGTAGCAGCAGGAGCGGAAAGGGGCGCTGAACCCTCGGCCTTTCAGGCACTCGGCGCGCTGAAGAGATTGAACAAGTAAGGAGTATATACATATGGCAGTCCAACAGAACAAGAAGTCGCCGTCGAAGCGCGGCATGCATCGGGCGCACGACTTTCTCACCAATCCGCCGCTGGCAGTTGAACCGACCACGGGCGAGGTGCATCTGCGCCACCATATCAGCCCGAGCGGCTATTATCGTGGCAAGAAAATCGTCAAGTCCAAAGGCGAGTAAGCGCGCCTGGCGCAGCGCGAACGGGTAATGCGTCCGTTCAAGCGGCGGCGGGCCGGATCGGTTTTCGGCCCGACTGCCGCGAGCAAATAGAATGAACACCACGGTAGCCATCGATTGCATGGGAGGCGATCACGGCCCCGGCGTGACCGTTTCGGCCGCCCTCAGCTTTCAGAAATCGCATCCGCACAGCAATATCATTCTGGTCGGTCTGCAGCAAACGATCGAAGCAGAATTGCGCGCGCGTCACGCGGTCTTGGGTCCGAATCTGCGCCTGCAGAATGCCACCCAAACCGTAGGTATGGACGAGGCGCCCTCACTGGCCATTCGCGGCAAGAAGGATTCATCCATGCGTGTCGCCGTTGATCTGGTGAAAAGCGGCGAAGCGCACGCCTGCGTCAGCGCCGGGAACACAGGTGCGCTGATGGCGATTTCGCGCTTCGTGCTCAAGACCCTGCCTGGGATAGACCGCCCGGCGATCGCCGGCATCCTGCCGACCATGAAGGGCGAGGTGTATGTGCTGGACCTCGGCGCCAATGTCAATTGCACTCCCGAGCATTTGCTGCAGTTCGCCATCATGGGAGCCATGCTGGTTTCGGCCATGCAGCACAAGGAGCGCCCCAGCATCGGCCTGCTCAATATCGGCGAGGAAGAGATCAAGGGCAACGAAGTCGTGAAGCAGACCGCCGAGTTGCTGCGTGCGAGCGGCCTCAATTTCTACGGCAACGTCGAAGGCGACGACATCTTCAAAGGCACCACCGACGTGGTGGTATGCGACGGGTTCGTCGGCAATGTCGCGCTCAAATCGATCGAGGGTGTGGTCAAGATGCTGCGCAGTTTCCTCACTGATGAATTCAAGCGCAACTGGTTCACTTATCTTTGCGGCATCCTCGCCCTGCCCGTGCTGTCCGCGTTCAAACACCGGGTGGATCCGGCGCGCTATAACGGCGCCAGCCTGCTCGGACTGAAAGGCATCGTGGTGAAAAGCCACGGTTCGGCCGATGCGTTCGGATTCGAGAAGGCGATCGAGCGCGCATTCGACGAAGTGCGCGAAGGGGTGCTGCAGCGCATTTCCCAACGCCTGGCGGCGGGACACAACTCGATGGCAACGATATGATCTATTCCAGAATTATCGGCAGCGGCAGCTACCTGCCGCACAATGTCGTCACCAACGACGATTTGGCGCGGCGCATGGATACCTCCGATGAATGGATCCGCACGCGCACCGGCATCCGCCAGCGGCATATCGCGGAAGCAGGGGAGAGTTCGAGCAGCCTCGCCCTGGAGGCGAGCAAGGCCGCGATCGCCAGCGCGGGCATCGCCGCGCAGGATATCGATCTCATTATCGTTGCCACCTCGACGCCGGACTACATTTTTCCGAGTACCGCGTGCCTGCTGCAGGCGAAGCTTGGCGTCAAGGGCTGTCCGGCGTTCGACATGCAGGCGGTGTGCAGCGGTTTCGTTTACGCGCTGGCTACCGCCGACCTGTTCATCCGCTCTGGACAGCACCGCTGTGCACTGATCGTCGGCGCGGAAGTGTTTTCGCGCATACTCGACTGGAACGACCGCGGTACCTGCGTATTGTTCGGCGACGGCGCCGGTGCAGTAGTACTCAAGGCGGACGAGGCGCCCGGCATCATGGCGAGCGCCCTGCACGCCGATGGCAGTCACGCCGGCATCCTGTCCGTTCCAGGCAACGTTCACGGTGGCCAAGTGACCGGCGATCCGTTCCTGCGCATGGATGGGCCGGCGGTGTTCAAATTCGCAGTGCGCGTGCTCGACGAGGTGGCACGCGAGACGCTGGCGAAATGCGGCCAGCAGGTTACGGACGTCGATTGGCTTATTCCGCACCAGGCGAATCTGCGCATCCTGGAGTCGACGGCCAAGCGGCTGCATTTGCCGCCGGAAAAGCTGATCGTGACGGTCGACATGCACGGCAACACTTCGGCCGCTTCGGTGCCGCTGGCGCTGGACCTGGCCATACGCGATGGTCGCATCAAACCAGGACACAAAGTCATGCTGCAGGGCGTCGGCGGCGGCTTCACCTGGGGCGCGGCTCTGGTGCAGATGTGACGGCTCGCGATTCGCGATTTGAAAACGCCCCTTTGATTCGGAACCTATGAAACTCGCGATGATATTTCCCGGGCAGGGTTCGCAGTCGGTCGGCATGATGCAGGCCTACGGCGATATTGCGGCAGTGCGCGATGTCCTGGCCGAAGCGTCCGACGCGCTTGGGCAGGATCTCGGAAAGCTGATGGCAGAAGGTCCGGCCGAGCAGCTGAACCAGACGATCAATACCCAGCCGGTGATGCTCACCGCCGGCTACGCGGCCTATCGTGCCTGGATCAGCCTGGGCGGTGCGGAGCCGGCATTGGTGGCTGGTCACAGCCTGGGCGAATACACCGCACTGGTGGCCGCAGGGGTTTTGTCGTTTCGTGATGCGCTGCCGCTGGTGCGTTTTCGCGCCCAGGCGATGCAGGAGGCGGTGCCGCAGGGGCAGGGTGCGATGGCAGCGGTAATGGGTCTGGACGAAGACGCGGTGCGCGCCGCCTGCGCAGAGGTGGCGCAGGGCGAGGTCGTGCAGGCGGTAAATTTCAATTCGCCCGGCCAGGTGGTGATCGCCGGCCATGCCGCTGCGGTCAAGCGCGCCTGCGATGCGGCCAAGGCGAGGGGCGCAAAGCGCGCGCTGCCGTTGCCGGTGAGCGCGCCTTTTCATTCGGCGCTGATGCGGCCCGCCGCGGAGCGCCTGCAGCAATACCTGCAGAGCGTTGCATTCAGCGCGCCGCGCATGCCGGTAATCAACAATGTGGACGTGGCAAGTTACGCCGATGCGGCGCAAATCAAGGATGCGCTGGTGCGCCAGGCGTTCAATCCTGTGCGCTGGGTAGAAACGATCCGCGCTTTTGCGGCCCAGGGTGTCACGCATGTAGCCGAATGCGGACCGGGCAAGGTGTTGGCGGGTATGACCAAACGCATCGACAGCAGCCTTGAATCGCTCGCCCTGCCGGACCGGGCCAGCATCGAGCAGGGCGCCGGGCAATTGAAGGGGGCATGAGCATGCTGCATGGACAGGTAGCGTTGGTGACGGGCGCCACGCGCGGTATAGGCAAGGCGATTGCCTTAGGTCTCGGCGCGCAAGGCGCAAAGATGATAGGCACCTCGACATCCGCCGCCGGCGCCGGAGCGATCGGCGATTTTCTTGCTGCGGCCAAGGTTGCCGGGAAGGGGGCGGTGCTCGAGGTGAACGACGGGGCTGCCATCGACGCCCTGGTAGTCGAGATTGAGAAGGAATTCGGCGCGGTCGGTATCCTGGTCAACAACGCGGGGATCACCCAAGACAACCTCGCCATGCGCATGAAGGATGCCGAGTGGGACGCGGTGATCGACACCGACCTCAAATCGGTGTTCCGCCTGTCGCGCGCCGTGTTGCGCGGGATGATGAAAGCGCGCACCGGCCGCATCATCAACATCACTTCCGTGGTGGGCAGTTCGGGCAATGCCGGGCAGGTCAATTATGCCGCGGCCAAGGCCGGCATCGCCGGCCTGTCGCGCGCGCTGGCACAGGAGATCGCCAGCCGCAATATCACCGTAAACTGCATCGCGCCGGGCTTCATCGACACCGATATGACGCGCGCATTGAACGAGCAGCAGCGGCAGGCGATACTCGGCCGGATCCCGCTCGCGCGCTTGGGCACCGCCGAGGACGTCGCCGCCGCGGTGGCGTTCCTGGCCTCTCCCCAGGCCGGCTACATCACGGGCACGACGCTGCATGTCAACGGCGGTATGTACATGTCCTGAGTGGCGATTATTCAAACGCCGGTCGGTGAATTTTGGTAGAATGCGCGGCTGTTGCCGAAGCAAAATATGAGGGAAGGAGAACCAAATGGAAAACGTTGAGCAGCGTGTCAAGAAAATCGTCGCCGAGCAATTGGGCGTAAACGAGGCGGAGATAAAGAATGAATCCTCCTTCATTGACGACCTGGGCGCCGATTCGCTCGATACGGTGGAGCTGGTCATGGCGCTGGAAGAGGAATTCGAGACTGAAATTCCGGACGAGGATGCCGAAAAAATCACCACCGTCCAGCAAGCAATAGACTACGTCAACAGCCACGCCAAGAAAGGCTGATTTCCCGCGCCCAGCGCGCGTTTTGTTGGAGGCAGCTTGTCCCGCCGCAGAGTCGTCATCACCGGATTAGGCATCATCTCGCCGGTGGGCAATACCATTGCCGAAGCATGGGCCAGCGTCCTCGCCGGCAGATCCGGTATTGCGCGGGTCAGCCGTTTCGACGCATCGCGCCTGCCTTGCCAGATAGCGGGCGAGGTGAAAGACTTCGATCTTTCCAGGTACCTGGATCGCAAAGAAGCGCGCCATATGGATACCTTCATCCATTTCGGCATGGCGGCGGGCATCCAGGCGATCCAGGACAGCGGCATCCAGGTCACGCCCGAGAATGCCGAGCGCATCGGCGTCAACATCGGATCGGGCATGGGCGGCCTGCCGATGATCGAGCATACCCAGCGCGAATTGCTCGCCGGCGGTCCGCGCAAGATCTCGCCGTTTTTTATACCCAGCACGATCATTAACATGATTTCCGGCGATCTGTCGATCAAGTACGGCCTGAAGGGGCCGAACCTTGCGATGGTAACGGCGTGCACCACGGCGACGCACTGCATCGGGGAATCCGGTCGCCTGATCGAGTATGGCGATTGCGATGTGATGGTCGCCGGCGGCGCCGAGGCAGTCGTCACTGAACTCGCCATGGGCGGCTTTGCCCAGGCGCGCGCTCTTTCAACCCGCAACGATGATCCAGCCGGTGCCAGCCGTCCCTGGGACCGCGATCGCGACGGCTTCGTGCTGGGCGAAGGGGCGGGCGTGTTGGTGCTGGAGGAGTACGAGCATGCCAAGGCGCGCGGCGCGAAAATCTACGCCGAGCTGAGCGGTTACGGCATGAGCGGCGACGCGTTCCATATGACGGCGCCGCGCGAGGATGGCGAAGGTGCGGCACGCTGCATGAACAGCGCGTTGCGCAACGCACGCGTGAACCCCGATCAGGTGGATTACATCAATGCCCACGGCACTTCGACGCCCTTGGGCGATCTTGCAGAGACCACGGCCGTCAAGCGCAGCCTGGGTGCACACGCCAAGAAAGCCGCAGTCAGCTCGACCAAGTCGATGACCGGCCACCTGCTCGGCGCTGCGGGGGGGGTGGAAGCCGTATTTTCGGCCTTGGCCGTGCATCATCAGGTCGCGCCGCCCACGACCAATATGTTCAATCAGGATCCGCAATGCGACCTGGACTATGTGCCGAATTCGGCGCGCCGGATGAAAATCGACGTGGCCCTGTCGAATTCGTTCGGTTTCGGCGGCACCAACGGCACCCTGGTGTTCGGCCGGGTTTGAGCCAGTCTTTAACCGTATCCCTGCGACCTTCCCGCATTTTCGCCCTGGCCCTGACAGTCATGGCCGCGGCGGCACTCGCCTGCGCCTGGATCAGCCTGCCGCGCCTGGCACTGGCGCCGGTTGCCCTGGGCATAGCACTGGCATGGGTCTGGCACATTGCGCAAGCCTTGCAGCGCAGCCCATCCGCGCTGCACACCCTGGAGCTTAATGCAACAGGCGGCGCCCGCTGCGAGGATGGCCGCGGGCGGTGGCGCGAGGCCGAAATCCTGCCGCACAGCTACGTATCCAGTTGGCTGATCGTGGTAATTCTGGGCATAAACGGCCGGCGCTACCGCTCTCTGGTGCTGCTGCCGGACGCCGCGAAGGCCGAGGAATTGCGCCGGCTGCGCACGTGGCTGCGCTGGCGTGTCGCGCGGGGGTGAACTTTCCGCGGCGGTGACGGTCTGATAAAGGTCGTCCCACGTGCGCGAGGCAAGGATTGAATTTCACCGGTAACAGGGTGACGCCAATCGAAATGCTTGAACTGGACTTTGTCCCGGGCGCGGCGCTTCCGCGGGCGTCCGGGCAGTTGCGGTATACTGGCAACCACACGGGCGCAACAAACGAAGAACAGCCTCAGGGCTTCAGGGAAGGGCGGCGGATGAGTGAGCGCGACATTGACCAGCAACTGGTCGAGCGTGCGCAACAGGGCGACAAACACGCTTTCGAACTGCTGGTCAGCAAGTATCAGCGCAAGCTCGGGCGTCTGCTGTCGCGTTTCGTCCGCGACGCGGGTGAAGTCGAGGATGTGACGCAGGAGGCGTTCGTCAAGGCCTACCGCGCATTGCCTTCGTTTCGCGGCGACAGCGCGTTCTACACCTGGCTGTACCGGATCGGCATCAATACCGCCAAGAACTATCTCGCATCGATGGGCCGGCGCGTTCCCACCACCACGAACTACGATTCGCAGGAGGCGGAAACATTCGACGAAAGCGAACAGCTGCGCGATTTCAATACGCCGGAGAATCTGCTGATGAGCAAGCAGATTGCACATAGCGTGAACCAAAGTATGGATCGGCTGCCTGAAGAACTGAGGGCGGCGATCGTGCTGCGCGAGCTCGAGGGCATGAGCTACGAGGATATCGCGCGGATTATGGACTGCCCGATAGGCACGGTGCGTTCGCGTATCTTCCGTGCGCGCGAAGCGATTGCGGAAGAGTTGCGGCCGCTGCTCGATTTATCCAAAGACAAGAGATGGTGATGCCATGAAAGAGACTTTGTCCGCATGGATGGATAGCGAACTGGACGGTCAGCAGGCCGACCCGCTGCTGCCGCAGCTCAAACGCGATCCGGAGTTGCGTCGCAATTGGGACTGCTACCATCTGATTGGAGACGCCCTGCGCGGCGTGCACGGTGCTGATCTGTGCGCCAGGATCCGCGACCGGCTCGATGCCGAGCCCACAATTCTGGTGCCGCAGCGCCACAGCAAGACGGAAAAGCTGCGCTGGGCCGCGTTGTCGCTGGCGGCGAGCGTGGCTGCGGCCGCCTTCGTCGGCTGGATGGCCCTGTCCGGCACGCGGCCAGCGGGGGTGCAGGTTGCCGCCGTTTCCGCGCCCGAATTCGCCGCCCTTGCAATACCGGCTAGCGCCGAGGTCGCAATGCCGGCCAGTGATGTTATCAACGATTATCTGCTCGCCCACCAGCGCTATTCTCCGAGCAATGCGATGCAGGGCGGCGCTCCCTATGTGCTCACCGTAGCCGACGAGCGGAGCGACGCACAATAATGAAATTTCTGGCTGTGCTGCTGCTCGCTCTGTCGGCGCATGCGGCACGGGCCGATAGCGACGCGCTGTCATGGCTGCAGCGCATCCATGCGGCAACACAGACGCTTAGCTATACCGGGACATTCGTCTATCGCAGCGGGGATGAAGCCGAGACGTCGCGCATTGTGCATAGCGTGGGGCGCCACGGAATACGCGAGTTACTGGAAACGCTGGATGGGCGGCCGCGCGAGATCGTGCGCAGCGACGGCGAGGTAAAGTGCTACCTGCCGGACAGCAAGACGATCAAAATCGACAAGCAGACGGGCCACAAGGCGTTTCCGGGATTTCTGCCGAAAAACCTCGAAGACATCAGCGAACACTATGACGTTAGCAAGGGCGGCATCGAGCGCGTCGCCGGCCATGAATGCCAACTGATCGTGCTCCGGCCCAAGGACATGCTGCGCTACGGCCACAGGTTCTGGGTGGACGCCGATACCGGAATGCTACTCAGGTCCGAGACTTTAAACGCCAAAAATGAGCCGATACAGGAGTTCGAATTTACCCAGGTTCGCATCGGCGCCAAGATCGACCCGCATCAACTTGTGCCCAGATTCCTGGCCAGTTCCCGAGCGTGGCGCGTCGTAAATTCGGGAGGCACGGCAGCCAATCTGGAGGCGTTGGGCTGGACCATCAAACCGGAGTTGCCGGGTTTCCATAAAATGGCCGAGATGATGCGCACCCAGGGCGGATCCACCCATGTCGGACATGTGATCTATTCGGACGGGGTGGCAGCGGTATCGGTGTTCATCGAGCCCTTGAAGACCTCGATGCCGCCGCCGGGGCTGTCGCGCCGGGGCGCGATCAATATCTACAGCCGGCAGGTCGCAGGCCACTTGGTGACGGTGGTCGGGGAGGCGCCCGCAAAAAGCGTGAGGCAGCTTGCCGAATCGGTGGAGTACCGCAAGCCGTGACCCATGGTCTGCGGCTTCCGCGGATCCCCTTTTCCGGTGCTCCATTTTTTTTATAATACTGCGCAAGAATGCGACAAGGGGACGAATCGATGCGAAAAACGCTGCTGCTGTGGCTGCTAATGCTGCTCCCGCTGGGGGCCTATGCACAAGCGCGCGGACTGCCGGATTTCACCCCATTGGTGGAGCAGGAGGGACCGGCAGTAGTCAATATCAGCACTGCGCAAACGGTGCGCGCTGAGTCGCAGATACCGAATCTGGATGAGAATGACCCGCTTTTCGATTTCTTCCACCGCTTCATTCCGCCCGATCAAGGCCGGCGGGAGTTTTCGACTCGCTCGCTGGGGTCGGGGTTCATCATCGACTCCAATGGCTACATTTTGACCAACGCGCATGTCGTCGCCGGCGCCGACGAGATCACCGTGCGCCTCACCGACAAACGCGAATTCAAGGCCAAGGTCATCGGCACGGACAGGCGCACGGACGTGGCTCTGATCAAAATCGACGCCAACGGCCTGCCGGTAGTCAAGCTCGGCGATCCGAACAAACTCAAGGTGGGTGAATGGGTGCTTGCCATCGGCTCGCCTTTTGGTTTCGACAACACCGTTACCGCCGGCATAGTCAGCGGCAAGGCGCGCTCCCTGCCGCAGGAGAACCTGGTGCCCTTCATCCAGACCGACGCCGCGGTAAACCCGGGCAACTCGGGGGGGCCGCTGTTCAATCTGCGCGGCGAAGTGGTCGGCATGAACTCGCAGATCTACAGCCGTACCGGCGGCTATATGGGCCTGTCGTTCGCCATCCCGATCGATATTGCGATGGATGTGCAGAATCAGTTGCGCAACAGCGGCCACGTCAGGCGCGGGCGCATCGGCGTGGTGATACAGGAAGTGACCAAGGAACTGGCGGATTCCTTCGGCCTGGCGGCGCCCCAGGGGGCTTTGGTCAACGCCGTCGAGAAGGGTGGCCCGGCGGACCAGGCCGGGATCAAGGTGAGCGACATCATCATCACGTTCAACGGCAAGAATGTCAGCAGATCGGCTGAACTGCCGCGTATCGTCAGCGCTACTCATCCTGGCAGCAAGGTGAACATGGCGGTGTGGCGCGGAGGGGCGATCAAGGAATTGAGCGTGACCGTGGGCGAGATTCCCGCGGATACGATGGCAAGCCGCGAAAGCCGGCGCGCGAAGCCGGTCGAGGCGGTGGCCAACCGGCTCGGGCTGGTGCTGTCGGAATTGTCGGCTGAGCAGCGCAAGGAACTCGGCATCGCGAACGGCTTGCTGGTGGACGCGGTGCGCGGCCAATCCCGTGTGGACATTCGCAAGGGCGATATTGTCCTCGCGCTGATCCACAAGGGTGTCAATACCGAAGCCAAGAGCGTGGCGCAGTTCAACAAGGCGCTGGACACCATCGACAAAGCAACGACGGTCACCTTGCAGGTGCGTCGCGGCGACAACCAGCGTTTCGTCCCCATCAATGGCCTGGACGGTTAGTGAGGGCACTGCGCTGATGCGATCCGGGGGGGAGAATGCGAGAGTGCGGCTTACGCTCTATGGCCGCAGCTACTGCCACCTGTGCGATGATATGCTCGCCGCGCTGGTGCCGCTGCTCGACGAGTCCGGCGCCGCGGTGGATGTGGTCGACGTCGACAGCGATGCCGCCCTGGAGCAGCGTTTCGGCATGCTGGTGCCGGTATTGCTGCACGTCGATACGGAACTGTGCCACTATCATCTGGATAGCGCTAAAGTCCGTGCTTATTTGGCTAAAATCCGTTAAAATACTGGACGTTATTCTTCAAAGGGTGCCATGCCGGCACCCTTTTTCATGATGCAGCACATCCGCAATTTTTCCATCATCGCCCACATAGATCACGGCAAATCGACGCTCGCCGATCGATTCATCCAGCTGTGCGGCGGACTGTCGGAACGCGAGATGGAAGCGCAGGTCCTTGATTCCATGGACCTGGAGCGAGAGCGCGGTATCACCATCAAAGCGCAGACCGCCGCTCTGCAGTATAAGGCGCGCGATGGAAACATCTATAACCTGAACCTGATCGACACCCCGGGGCACGTCGACTTTTCCTATGAAGTGTCGCGTTCGCTCGCCGCCTGCGAGGGTGCTGTGCTGGTGGTGGACGCTTCGCAGGGCGTGGAAGCGCAGACGGTAGCCAACTGCTATACCGCGATCGAGCAGGGCGTCGAAGTGCTGCCGGTGCTGAACAAGATCGATCTGCCTTCGGCCGACCCGGAAGGGGCGATACGCGAAATAGAGGACGTGATCGGTATCGATGCCAAGGATGCGCTGCGCGTCAGCGCCAAAACGGGCGAGGGCGTGCAGGACATTCTCGAGGCCGTCATCGCGCGCATTCCGCCGCCGAAGGGGGACCCCGAAGCGCCGCTGAAGGCGCTGATCATCGATTCGTGGTTCGACAACTATGTCGGCGTGGTCATGCTGGTGCGGATGATGGACGGGACGCTGTGCCCGAAAGATAAAATACTGCTCATGTCCTCCGGCACCGCGCACCTGTGCGAGCAGGTCGGCGTGTTCACGCCCAAGTCGCAGGTGCGGGCGCGGCTCGTGGCGGGCGAGGTCGGATTCGTCATCTCCGGCATCAAGGAACTACAGGCGGCCAAGGTGGGCGACACCGTCACCCTCGCCGAGCGTCCGGCGGCAGCGGCGCTGCCCGGTTTCAAAGTCATCAAGCCGCAGGTATTCGCCGGGCTGTACCCGGTCGAAGCCAACCAGTACGACGTGCTGCGCGATGCCTTGAACAAGCTGAAACTGAACGATGCCTCGCTGCAATACGAACCGGAAGTGTCGCAGGCGCTCGGCTTCGGCTTTCGCTGCGGCTTTCTCGGTTTGCTCCACATGGACATCGTGCAGGAACGCCTGGAGCGCGAGTACGACCAGAACCTGATCACGACGGCGCCGACGGTGGTATACGAAGTGCTTCTGCGCGACGGCACGCTCGAGCGGGTGGAGAATCCGGCCAAGATGCCCGATGTTTCGCGGATCGATGAGATACGCGAGCCCGTCATCACCACTACCATCTTCGTGCCGCAGGAGTACGTCGGCGCGATCATGACGCTTTGCACGCAAAAGCGCGGGGTGCAAACGAACATGCAGTACACCGGCCGGCACGTAATGCTGACCTACGAACTGCCGCTGTCCGAAGTGGTGATGGACTTCTTCGACAAGCTCAAATCGGCGAGCCGCGGCTACGCGTCGCTCGACTACGAATTCAAGGAATACCGCGCCTCCGACGTGGTGAGGCTCGACATCCTGATCAACGGTGAGCGCGTGGACGCATTGTCGCTGATGGTGCACCGTGACAGCAGCCGCTACCGCGGGCGCGAACTGGTATCACGCATGCGCACCCTGATACCGCGGCAGATGTTCGACGTGGCGGTGCAGGCGGCGATCGGCGCCAACATCATCGCGCGCGAAACGGTCAAGGCGCTGCGCAAGAACGTGCTGGCCAAATGCTACGGCGGCGATATCACGCGCAAGAAGAAGCTGCTGGAGAAGCAGAAAGCGGGGAAGAAGCGCATGAAGCAAGTGGGCAACGTGGAAATCCCGCAGGAGGCCTTCCTCGCCATCCTGCAGGTCGATTAAGGAAACCAGATGAATTTCGCACTGCTGCTGTTCAGCCTGCTGGTGATCACCGGCATCGTCACGGCTCTGGATGCCGTTTATTTCGGCAGACACCGTGCCGCCGGGTCGAAGGAGCCTTGGTGGATCGAATATCCGAAGAGTTTCTTCCCGGTGATCCTGATCGTGTTTCTGGTCCGTTCATTCGTGGTGGAACCGTTCAAGATCCCTTCCGGTTCGATGATTCCGACACTGCTGGTGGGCGATTACATCCTGGTCAACAAGTATACGTACGGCATTCGCCTGCCGATACTCAATACGAAGATCATCAGCATTCACGAGCCCAAACGCGGCGACGTGATGGTATTCCGCTACCCTGATGATCCGTCGGTAGACTACATCAAGCGGGTGGTCGGCCTGCCCGGAGACAAGATCGCCTACGAGGGCAAACGCCTTACCATCAACGGGCACGAGGTGCCCGAGCATTACACGGGCGACTATTTGCTTAAAGACAGAATCGAATACCTCAAGGAATATACGGAGACGCTGGGCAAGGTCAAGCACTCGATCCTGCTCGATCCGAGCGAGCCGGCTGCTACGACATATGTAAAACAGTACCCGGACCGGCAAGATTGCATTTACAATAATAACGGCGTGATGTGTACGGTTCCGCCGGGGCATTACTTTATGATGGGCGACAACCGCGACAACAGCAGTGACAGCCGGGTCTGGGGTTTTGTGCCCGAAGCCAATATCATCGGCAAGGCGTTTTTCATCTGGTTCAACTTCAGTCAACTGGGGCGCTTCGGCCGTCTTAATTAGGGAGCTACGCAATCATGCGGAATAGGCAACGTGGCATCAGTTTCCTGGTGATCTTCCTTATCGGCGTGGTGCTGGCCCTGGTCGCCGTAGGCGCCATGAAAATCGCACCGGCCTATGCTGATTACATGACCGCGAAAAAAGCCATCATGGAGGTCGCCGCAAGCGATGGAACCGGCAGTCCCAGCGACATACGCAGGGCATTTGCGCGCCAGGCCGATATCGACAATATCACCGATGTGGCGCCGGGGGATCTGGACATAAGCCAGGACGGCGGCAACGCCGTCATCTCGTTCGCCTACACCAAGAAAATCCCTTTGTTTGCCAACGTGTCGCTGCTGATCGACTTTGCCGCCAGCACTTCGCCGGGCGGCGGTGCGGACAGCCAGTAGCACCTTTACGCAGGCGCGATGGACTACGGGCCGCTACAGCGAAAACTCGGCTACAGCTTCGCACAGGCGTCTCTGCTGCAGCAGGCGCTGACCCATCGCAGCCACAGCGCCGCGCATAACGAGCGCATCGAGTTTCTCGGCGACAGCGTCCTCAATTGCTGCATCGCGGATGAATTGTACAGGCGATTCGGCGAGTTGAAGGAGGGTGAGCTGTCGCGTCTGCGAGCCAACCTGGTGCGACAGGAGACCCTGGCCGAACTGGCGGACAAGCTGGAACTGGGAACGTATCTGCGTCTGGGCGAGGGTGAACTCAAGAGCGGCGGTTTTCGCCGTCCGTCGATCCTGGCCGATGGCGTGGAAGCCCTGATTGGCGCAGTTTTCCTCGACGGCGGTTTCGCGGCGGCGCAGGGCGCGATCCGCGGTCTGTATGCGTCGCTGCTCGAACACATGGATCCGCACACCCTGGGCAAGGATCCCAAGACCCAGCTGCAGGAGCTGTTGCAGGCGCGCAAAATCGCGCTGCCGCAGTATGTCGTGGTCGCGACCAAGGGGGCAGCGCATAAACAGATGTTTCAGGTCGAGTGCCAGATCCCGCAATTGGCGATCCGCACCACCGGCTTCGGCGCAAGCCGGCGCATCGCCGAGCAGGAAGCCGCACAGCTCGCATTTGCGCAGACGCCCAAGTGAAAGCCGCCGACTTTCGCTGCGGCACGATTGCCATCATCGGTCGGCCCAATGTGGGCAAATCGACGCTGCTGAATCACCTGGTCGGCGAAAAGATCAGCATCACTTCGCGCAAGGCGCAGACCACGCGCCATCGCCTCACCGGCATACTCACCAACGCGGACACGCAGTACCTGTTTGTCGACACGCCCGGCTTTCAAACAAAAAACGTCAGCGCGCTGAACCGTCTGATGAACCGCAGCGTTACCCATGCACTGCAGGACGTGGACCTTATCCTGGTGGTGATCGAAGCCGGGCGCATCAGCCGGGAAGACCGTCAGGTTTTCGAGCTGCTGCCGGCTGGGCGCCCCGCGATACTCGCGTTGAACAAGATCGACCGTCTGCCGGACAAGAAGCTCCTGCTGCCTCTGCTGGCGCAATTACAGGCTGAGCGCGCATTTTCGGACATCGTGCCGCTCAGCGCCAAGAGCGGGGAGCAGACGCCGGAACTG
>DATKUQ010000131.1:0-2305 GCA_035530495.1 Burkholderiales bacterium | reverse complement strand
CCCTTGCTGAAGTCGAGCCGGATACGCTTGGGCGCGAACTTGCGCGCGGCTGGCGTATCGAGCTCGATCTCGGGTTGGCGACCCAGACGCTCGGCGACTTCCATCGTGCAGGCCGTTGATGTGACCGCGCGAAAGAACAAGTGCAACTTGTCGGTCACGGCTATGGTCGGGCGCTGCGGTGGCGCGTCGTGGAAGTGCACGAACTTCTTCACCAGGCAGGAAAAATAGAGCTCGAGCTCGACCACCAGCGGCCCCGAGCGCTCGGCCAGTTTTCGTGCGGCCGCCCGCGTCCACTCGACCGCCAAGGGTTTGCCGTTGACCGATACGGTTGCCGTCGAATCGCTGCGTGGAATGCTCAACTGCATGGCTGCCTATATGGACGCCTCCCGTGTGGCAAGCGAGTTCTTGAAGTTCTGACTTGGCGGTAATGACTGCGGTCTTATATCCGGCCTGTTGATGCAGTCCGGACCGAAGCCCGCTGCTGGCCTTGATGGTCATTCGCGGGGTCGGTGCTCATCTCCTTGACGGACTTGGCTTGGAGCCAGTCGCCAGCAGCCATTCAGCTTTACCCGACCCGCGGTCCGACCGCTTCACCATCACTTCATCGACTCGACTCACGCACTCTTTGCGGCTTCCATCCTTTCAGTTTCGGTTGATTCCTATGCTGCAGCCGCTTGCGCGACGCAGCCCGTGGGCGGAGCGCTCTTCCACTCCCGTTGATACTCCCGCCCGTGCGCCACCAGCGCCCAGGCCGTGCGGGCCATTCTGTTGGCCAGCGCCGCCACCGCCACGTTCGTCGGCCGGCGCGCCAGCAGTTGTTCGAGCCACTTGGGCTTGGTCTTGGCATGCGTGATGACCGAGCGCGCACCGTGAATGAGCAGCGTGCGCAGGTACGGATCACCGCGCTTGCTCAGGTGCCCCACGCGCGCCTTGCCGCCGGTGCCGCTGTGCGCGGGCACCAGCCCCAGGCTGGCCGAGAACTCGCGCCCGCTCTTCCAGGCCTTGCCGTCGCCCAGCGTGGCTGCCAGCGCCGTTGCACCAAGCAAGCCAATACCCGGCACTTGACGCAAGGTGTTCGCCTTGGGCAACTGCCTTTGCTGCGCACCGATCTCCGCTTCGAGCTCATCGATGCACCGTTCGATGTCCTTGAGCGTGGCGAGTTGCCCGTCGATGAGCCGTTGAATCGTCGCCGGCACCTTCGCATCAACCTCGGCGCGGTGTTTGCCCAGCGCCTTCAGCCCCGCGTTCTTGCCACCAGGCAAGATCACACCAAACTCGTACAGCGTGCCGCGCAAGGCGTTCACTGTGGCCGTGCGCACGCTCACCCAGTGCGCGCGCGTTCGGTGCAACCCCATCACCGCCTGTTGATCCAGCGTCTTTTGCGGCACGCGCCGGATGTCCGAATGCTGCGCCGCCACCCAGATCGCCCGCGCATCGGCCGCGTCGTCCTTGTTGCTGCGCACGAACGGCCGCACCTGACGCGCCGGCAGCAACTCGACTTGGTGGCCCAGTCCGCTCAGCACCCGCGCCCAGTGATGCGCGCTGCCGCACGCCTCCATCACCACGCGCACCGGTTGCAGCCGCGCGAAGTAGTCGCTGAGCTTGGCCCGCGCAAGCTTCTTGCGACCAATCTCGCCCGTCTCAGTGTCGACCCAGTGAAGCTGCATCACGTTCTTTGCAATGTCCAAACCATATGTCGTACGATTCATTTCGGGGCCTCCGTCTCAAGGGGTTGCTAAACACAACACCACTTTGGCACTCGATGCCGTCGACTGCGAGGCCCCACCTTATTCCTTAGCCGTCTTCTCGGCCTTCTCAGTCAATCTCTGCATCCGTCAGCGGGTGGGAGGCGTCCATACCATCTCCTTGAATACCGGATGGCGCTGTGCGTAGACCTGCGTGAACGCGGCCGCATTGTCGGGCAAGCATCGAAAGACGCCAAGCTCATTCAATAGTCATCACCAACCTGACCGACAGCTTGGTGTTGCGGTTCATGTCGCCGCGCGACTCGCCGGTTCCCATGTTCACGGCCCAACCGTCCAGCAGAGTCTTCCCGCCCGACGTCTTCGAATCGCTTCTTTTCGCGATATTGCCGTAGTTGTACTGGTTGGCCGACGCGTGATCGAGATTGGCGGTGGCCGTCCAGTGCCAGTCGAGCGGCGCATCGGGAAACAGCCACGGGTCGATTTCGATCGGATTGTTCGCTCCACCCACCAGGCGGCGCAATTCGTTGAGACGCGGCAAGCGCCACGGCACCCCATCGGCTTTCCTTCGTGCGCGCGCCAGCGCCGTTGCCTTTGCATAG
>DATKUQ010000130.1:0-9745 GCA_035530495.1 Burkholderiales bacterium | reverse complement strand
TGCTCGCGTCGCGCATGAAATCCAGCGTCTGCGTGACCATGGACTCCATCTCCTCCAGGTCCCTGGCGAATTTCGCGCGCAGCGCTTCATCCTCCAGCATTTCCGCGCGCAGACGCAGGCGCGTGATCGGCGTTTTGAGATCGTGGGACATCGCGGTGAAAATACGCGTGCGGTCCGCGATGAAGCGCGACAGCCGCCGCTGCATGGTGTTGAATGCGCGTGCTGCGCGCTGCGCTTCGCTCGGGCCCGTTTCAGGCAAAGGCGGGCGGTTGATGTCCTCGCCCAGCTTTTCCGCGGCCGTCGCCAGCTCCGACAGCGGGCCCGTGACCCAGCGCACCGCGATGAGCGACAGCGCGATCACGGTTCCCAGCAGGATCAGCAGCGTCAGTGCCAGCCGCAGCGGCACCGCGGTGGCCTGGGGTGAAAGGTAGGAATCGAAAGTCGCCCAGGTGCCGTCATGCAGCGCAACCTGCACCGTAAAAAACGTGCCTGCCGCGGAAAAATCCCGGCCCGGGCCGCGCCCCCAGCGTGGGCCCTGTCCCTGCATCATGCCCATCATCGGCATGCCCTGCGTTCCGTCGCCCGGCCGCGGGCGGAAACTGTCCGGCGCGTCTTCCAGCCGGACCACGTTAAGCTGGGCGCCCTTGCCGAGCTCGTAACGCAACATGGCGGTGAACATCGAATGCGGAAAGTCGCTTTCGGCGGGTCCGTCGCGCGGCGCAATCCGGGGCCGGTCCAGAGACACGGTCAGCGGCGGCGCATTGAATACCGCAACGACTCGGCTGCGCTCCGCCGGCGGCAGCGAATCGAGCAGTTTGACGATATCGGAGATTTGCTGCACCAGTTGCATTCCTCCTGCCCGGTAGAGCAGCTGGTCGCGCTCGGTGAGGTTGATGTAAGCGGTGACGAGCTGGGCGAATATCAATCCGCTCAGCAATATCAGTATGAGCCTGCCGAAAAGGCTGCGCGGCGCGAGGCGCATTAGCGCTCCACCTCGACCGGGACTGCGAGCACGTAGCCCTCGCCGCGCACGGTCTTGATGATCTGCGGATCGGCCGGATCGTCGCCCAGGCGGTGGCGCAGCCGGCTGACCTGAATGTCGATGCTGCGGTCGAGCGGGTCGGCGTCGTGGCCCTTGGACAGCAGCATCAGCTGGTCGCGCGTGAGCACATGGTTGGGGTGGCTGAGGAAAATCCGCAGCAGCTGGTATTCGTTGCCGGAGAGCGCGGTGACCACGCCTTCGGGCGATACCAGGTGGCGCGCCACGGTGTCCAGGCGCCAGCCGGCAAACGCAATGCCGCGGGCGTCATCGGCGCGCAGATTGCGCGGCAGGCTGCGCGTGCGCCGCAACACGCTTTTGATGCGCGCCAGCAACTCGCGCGGGCTGAAAGGTTTGGCGAGATAGTCGTCTGCACCCATCTCCAGGCCGACGATGCGGTCGGTTTCCTCGCCGCGGGCGGTCAGCATGATCACCGGCGTGTCGGACTCGGCGCGCAGCTTGCGGCACAGCGTCAGGCCGTCCTCTCCCGGCAGCATCAGATCGAGCACGATCAGATCGACCTTGGCTCGCGCGAGCGTGGCCCACATCGCCTTTCCGTCTGCGACGACCGCCGTCTGGTAGCCGTTTTTGCGCAGATAATCGCCGAGCAGACTGCGTATTTCGGCGTCGTCGTCGACGACCAGAATGTTATCCGGTGTGTCCATGGGTTTCTTTATAAGCGCAGGCGTGCACGCCGTGCGAAGAATTTGTAGCCTAGTGTATCAAGTCCGGTTTTTCGATGCGGCGGCGTACAAAACGGGGCGCGCCGATGGCGTTCGCGCCGGCTGCGCGTCGGGGCGCCGCTAACGGTAGACCAGCACCGGTATCGACGAATGCGTCAGTACCTTCTGCGTTTCGCTCCCGAGCAGAAAGCCTTCCAGGCCGCGCCGGCCGTGCGAGGCCATCACGATGAGATCGCAGTTTTCCTTGCCGGCCTTTTCGACGATCGCCTTGGACGGGGAGCTGCTGGCGGCGTAATCGGTCGCGCACTGCACGTTCGCCGCAGCAGCGGCGCTGGCGACTGCGTCGAGCACGCGTTTAGCGTACTCCTTGCTGCGTTCTGCGAAGATTTCCGGCTGCAACTCGGCCACGCCGCTGGCCTCGGCCGCGTAGGCACCCTGCAGCGGATAGATCTCCATCGCGTGGAACGCGGTGATGCGCGCGCCGAGCACGTGGGCCAGCTTGATCGCGGCTTCCACGGCCTTGTCGGATAAGGCCGATCCGTCGGTCGGTATCAGGATGTGCTTGTACATATCGCCTCCCTGGCAGGATGATCGGACTTGTTCGTGCCGCGGAATTATCGCCCATTTCGCTGCGGTACCGGCAAGTCCATCGTGGCCGGTGACGTTCGGTTGGCCGATAGGACGAAGCGATCCGCCGCAGCGGCGATACCCTTCGCGCAACTCGGGCGGCGATTTGCAGAACAAGCTGGATGCGCCAAACCCGGGCGTAGAAGCTATCTCCGCGCGTTACGCTGGTATTGCTTGAAAGCCTGCGTAATCAAGCTTGTCGATGGGCTTGTTTACGTGGTGGCCGGACAGCAACATTCGGCGACAAGCGGGTGCCTGCTCAGCCCTAGCGCTGGCGCAATTTTTGAGGCAAAATCTCGCGTAAGCGCTTGATGGCCGCGGCGTTTTTGGGTCTTATTCCGCAGTGCATCAAGCTTGGTTTCGTGCACACAGGAAATTTGAGGCAAGCGCATGGCGGAAGTTCCGCTGATCCTGACGCTCGACTTTCATGGCGTCCCGCACCGCTGGGTGACCTGGCAGCAGTCCTGCTATTACTATGCCAAGAATCTGGTGGCGTGGACGCTAGGCGAGCGCGCGTTCACATTTTACGGCGGCACCTCGCGCAAGACCGGCGAGCGCTCCAGCATCACCACTAACTCCATCATCGCGATCAAGGGCAGGGCGCTGGCGGCCAGGGGATTCTCCCAGGTGCCGCCGCTCAACAATCGCGAGCTGTTCCGCCGTGACCGGCATATCTGCGCCTATTGCGGTGCCGAGTTCGGCTACCTGCGTCTGACGCGCGATCACATTACGCCGCTGTCGCGCGGCGGTCGCGACCACTGGATGAACGTGGTCTCGGCCTGCCGCCACTGCAACGGCATCAAGCGCAATCGTAAGCCCGAGGAAGCAGGGATGGAATTGATGTACACGCCTTACGTGCCGAACAAGGCCGAGTACCTGATACTCACCAACCGCAAGATCCTTTCCGACCAGATGGGATTCCTGGTCCAGCACGTCGCCGCGCACAGCCGCGTCGTGCCGCACGCCGTCGTACACGCCTAGGGTCTGTTGACATTCAGCACATGAGCGCGACGGGGGTAATTTGGGATGCAGCGCAAGGCGCGAGGAGTGCCGTTTGGCTAGCCAAACAAGCGACGAGCAACGCCGCGCTGCGCCCACGGCGCAGGCGCTTGCGCCTGCGCGTGTGCCCTCGGTGGAGCGCAACGGCGACAGCCGTTGCGCTGTATCCCCCGTCCATTCGGGTTGCCTCCAAATGCGGCGCCTGCGGCGTTGCGCTCCTCTCCAAGGGAACCACCCTTGGCTTCGTCGCGCGCCTTGCAGGCGCCGCATTTGGAGGCAACGCGTCTCATGCGGTGAATGTCAACAGACCCTAGCCAATGAAGATATTTTTTCTCACAACGGCATGAACGCCCCAATTGCCATCGACAACTTGGGTAACTCCAAAATCGACGGCAACTGACATGAGAGAGATTGCTTCATCTTCATTCAGTCCCTTGGCTGTCATTAGGAAGTGGCGCATTTTATGGTATGCATCGCGCATTGCGCGGTCCAAAGAGGATTTGGCGAAAATCTCGCTTTGAGCGGCGCCGCCCAATTCGGAAAGATAGTTCGCATAGCTGAACCCGTGGACCAGCCACTCGTCCGCGGTTTCGAGCAGCGGGTACTGCAAGTCAGCGAGCGGTGTTCCTGCAAGAGTCTCTCCTTTATGCAAGATGAATTGAAAAGTGCCGGTAAGCGAGCATTCGATTGCCGTACCACACAGTTCCGAGTCTCCTTGCGAAGCGTGAGGATCTCCCACGGAAAACATGGCCCCGGCTACAGCGACCGGGTAATAGACTGTCGCTCCTTTGCCGATACGCCAATTGTCGATGTTGCCTCCCGTATAGCTCGGGGGGATTGAAGACACCAATTCGGCTTCGCTGGGCGCGACACCGATCGTTCCGAAGTGCGCTCTTACCGGCACGCGGATGTTTTTCAGGACGTCCCCATTTTTTACGATGGTTTGGTGGTCTACCGGCACGCCAGGATAGTCGATTGTCGAATGAACAACTCCAAACGGATCCGTTTGCGGCGTCCAGCGATAGTTATATACCGCCCTCGCCCAGTTTCTCTCGCCTGAAGAATCGAGTTCATAGATTGTTATCACCTCGCGCTTCTTCGGTTCGGTTATTGTGTCCCCATACTGGAAACCCCAATTCGCGGCTGCATTGCTTCCGAATGTCTTTCCCTGATAGACGGGATTGGCACTGGGCCTGGGTTTCACATCGATGATCCTCACCTCCAGGACATCTCCAGGTGAGGCCCCTTTGATGCAAACGGGGCCGGTGCAAATATGAACGCCCAGTCCGCCGCCGGCACCAACCGCAGCGTTCATTTCACCGACACCACGGCGATTTACGCCTTTGCTGTCTTTGTCCCAATGAAATACGCTTTCGGCCCCCCGATCTCCACGAACCATCCGCTCGGAGTCGTCGTTCGCGTGATGCGTCAGCGTTTCGATTGTCGCGTAATCACCCGACTCGATTTCAATGACCGGTTTGGCCGAACGGCTGAAGTACCCCCATAAGACGGTGTCCTTGCTTGCCGGGACATAGTGATGCGTGGAAACCCTCACCCGGGGCGCTTTGATCCGTCCCGCGTCGGGAGGCGCCTTCGCCGAACCAATCGTCCCGATCGCAAGCTTCTTGGCTGCGCCGGCACCGTCTTCGGCCAGCACGGCTTGGCGCGACGCCTCCAATTCGCGGTTAATTTCGCTTTCGTTTTCGGCCGTCGCCCCAGGGCGGGAATCCGAATCGCATGTATGCTTGTTCATGATTTGGCGAGCTTTGTTGATTGGAAGATATTGAACATAACGGCTTGTTGGCCATCGAGGAGTGTTGATCAATCAGTTTTTCTGAGCGATTCCTGCGACAAGGTCGATTTCCACAAGAGCGCCGACAGCAAGTCCATTGACGCCAACGCAAGTCCGGCTTGGCAAGGGACCCGCAAACCAGTTGCTGTAGTCCGAGTTGAACGCTGCATAATCGTCAAAGGAGGCAAGATAAACACGAACCATCAAGGCGTCGTCGAGGGTCAGCCCAAACTGGGACAGCACGGCTTCGAGGTTGCGACGAACCTGTGTGGCCTGCATGACGACGTTGCCGCCCACCAGTTTGCCAGTGGCAGGGTCGGTCGGCATCTGTCCGGTAAGGAAGAGGAGGTCTCCCCATCGCGTTGCATGCGCAAATGGCCCAACCTTGGGCGGCACTCCATCGCCTGAGGAAAAGGAAAACGTTTGCTTGCCGGCAGTCATGCCGGGATTGCCACGGGGGCATCCGCGCCCATGACCCGCAGAAATCGAGCCGTCAGGGGATGTTTGGGACGCGTCAGCACCTCGTCGGCGGGACCTTCCTCCGTCACGATGCCATTGCTCAGGAACACCACCCGGTCTGCGATTTCTTTGGCAAATCGCACTTGATGCGTCGAAATGATCATGGTCAAACCGTCTTCAACGGCCAATTTTTGAATGACCTCCAGCACCTCGTTGACCAGTTCGGGATCCAGGGCGGATGTAGGTTCGTCCAATAGGAGCACGCTTGGCCGCGGAGCCAGAGCGCGCGCGATCGCCACGCGCTGCTGTTGTCCGCCGGAAAGGTGTCGAGGCAAAGCGTTGACGCGGTGACCCAGTCCTACGCGTTCCAGCAATTCCTGCGCCCTTTGATGGGCCTGTGCCTCGGACATTCCATGCACCCATCGCAAAGGCCCGGCTACGTTTTCCAACGCGGTTAAATGACTAAACAAATTGAACTGCTGGAACACCATGCCCACGCCGAGCGTGGCGCGCTGTTTGGCCACTTCGGTCGGCGTCAATACCAGTCCGCCCTCCGTGTATCCGACCCGGCGTCCGCAAATGCGGACAGCACCGTCTTCCCATTCCTCCAATCGGTTGATGCAGCGAAGCAGCGTGCTTTTCCCGGATCCGCTCGGGCCCAAAAGGGCGACAACCTCTCCCGTCCGAACCGTCAAGTCCAGCCCGCTCAACACCGCCTGGTTGCCAAACCGCTTCGACAGGCCCTGTACCTGGACCATAATCTTTCCCTGTGAAAGTTCGGCTGAACGGGCTGCCCGCTCCTTGCGCGATGCGAGAGTCACGACCGAGGATGAAGCAACTCGCTCGCCCAAGGCGGCGGGTTCGGCAACAACGTTGCCATTTGCGCGATCAGGTTCGCTGGGCGACCGCTTCAAACCCTTTGAAAAAATCCCGGAGAACCATAGCAAAAACGGATGCTGTGACGGTGTCCGGTCCAGATCCAGGGAGAACTCCGCCAGCAACTGCAATCCGCCGATTGCACTGGTCAGCAATAAGTAGAGGACACCGGAGGCGAAGAAAATAGAGAAGAAATCGAAAGTCGACGAGGCCAGTTGAGTGCTGCGCAGAGTCAACTCCTGGACAGAGATGATCGATGCGAGCGAAGAGTTCTTGAGCGCACTCACGGATTCGTTGCCGAATGCCGGAATCATGGTTCGGACCGCCTGTGGCGCAATAATGCGTCGCATCAGCACCGAGGAGGACATACCCAGGGCCTGCCCCGCCGCTAATTGCCCGCGATCCACCCCGAGCACTCCGGAACGCAGGATCTCCGCGATGAACGGCGCCTCATTCGCGGCCAATGCGAGCCCGCCGGCGGCCAAGGCGCTGAGTTTCAGCCCGATATGTGGTAGCGCATCGTAGACAAACACCATCTGCAAGATGAGCGGCGTGCCCCGAAAGATGACGGCATAAGTCCGGGCGAAACCGGACAACCAACGCTGGCGGGACATTTGCATGCTCGCCAGAATCATGCCAAAAAATAATCCTCCTACGAGGCCCAGCCCGGTTATTTCCAGCGTGAGCAAGATCCCCTGCAACAGGTAATCCAGGCTCAAGTAATGCAGGAAGAGGTTCATTATGTTCCACTGACAGAATCGAATGACCCCGGGCAAAGCCCGGGGCTCAGCTCACCGGACTATTTGCCGGTGATCAAACGCGGAGCCTCAAGCGCGCCTTGATCAAGCGACCACTTCTTGAGCAAAGCGGTCTCGATCCCGCTTTCCTGAATCTCGGTCAGGGCGGCTACGATTGCACTGCGGAGTTGAGGATTGTTCTTCGGCACACCAATGCCGATGAAATAGGGCAAGGTAACGGCAAGCGCCTTGCTGAGCTTGTCCGGGTAAGCTTTGACCGCCTGGTCCACCGTATTGACGTCATTGATGTAAGTATCTGCGCGGCCCGCCAGGATTGCCTGGATGCAGTCCGCATTGTTGTTGTAAAGCTGCAAAGCGGGGGCAGGCTTGCCGGCGGCCTTGCACGGGCCGGACAAGTTTTCGACCAACGGCACTTCGACAAAGCCGGTGTTTTCCGCCGCCGTTGTCCCACACATCGACATGTTGATGCCGGTAATCTTCTTGGGATTACCCTTGGCAACAAGCACCCCGTCAGAAACCTTGGAGTAAGTGATGAAATCAACCGCTTTAGCGCGGTCCTCCGTCGCATAGATGTCCGAAATGATCAAATCGGCCTGGCCGCTCTGCATCGTCGGAATTAAGGCCGCGAAAGCAACCGGTTTATAGGTAACGCTGAACCCGAGGCACCCCCCTAACTCCTCTGCCAGATCAATATCGAAACCGATATATTTGCTGGGATCCTTGGGATCGAGCGACTCGTAACCTGGTGTATGTGGATTTATCGCATCGACAAGTGTCTTACCCTTCAGCTGCGGAAACTTCGCCTGCAATGCCAGACACGCCTTTGAATGCGCAGCTGCCCCAGTTGCTGCATATCCCGGGCTGGCGACGACTGCCGCAAAGAGTGTTCCGAGCAAAGCCTTTGACAAGCAACTGCCGATTAGCGAAATACGTTTGTTGCCGCTTGCCTGCTCCGGCACGTTGAGCGTTTTCCGATTGCTAAGCATTGCACTTTCTCCTGGTTAAAATGGTTGAACTCAGGGTCATGTAAAGCAAAGCACGTGCCATGCGTAAAAAGGGAGCATTCGCGTACGATCCAGAGGGAAGAATGACAACTCCGCTCCCTTTGGCCGCACTCCATGGGTGCAAAATGCATCTGGACGCACTGTTATAGTTCTGCGCGCGATGTGACCGCGACAGCGGCGCCGAGCATCAAACTGCGATCAGGGCGAAATTCTGCGTTTCATGGGAACGACTGCGGCGTCGGCGGGGCTGCAGTGCCGGCGGCACCACGCTATTATCGTGCCTGTCCGGCAACGACAAGCAGACCAACGCAATGACGGCGATACAAGGGCAACTGGTTCGCGGCCTCGGAAAGGCCGCCGAATTCACGCGGATCGACTGGGTACGGCGCCAGTTGATCGAATATGCAGGAATCGATCCGCACCCCGGCACCGTCAATCTGACGCTGTGTGACCATGCCAACCGCGCACGCTGGCGCAGCTGGCGCGAACTGCCTGGTCGTGCGATGGTCCCGGCGGACGATGCATTCTGCAGGGCGCGCTGCTATCCGGTGCGGGTCGACGGTCGCATCCCGGCTGCGCTGGTGCTGCCTGAAATCGCCGGCTATCCCGAGGACAAGCTGGAGCTGGTCGCTGCGCTGCCCCTGCGCCAGCATCTTTCGCTCGAAGAAGGCGCACTGCTCAAAGTGGAGCTGTGCCGGCCCTTGGTCGCGAAGGCGGTGCTGTTCGATCTGGACGGCACGCTGATCGATTCGGTGGGTGCGTACCTGGAGGTCGCGCGCATCGCCGCCCAAGCGCAGGGACTGGAAGTGACGGAGCAACAGGTGCGCCACGCGCTCGCCACCGGAAGCAACTTCTGGAAAGGCGTGGTTCCCGGGGATCGACACGACGCGGATGCGATTATGCAAGCGCTGTCCGCGCATGCCATGCGCGAGTGGCCCCGCGTGCTGCGCGAGCACGGCAAGGTATTCGCAGGAATTGCCCAAACACTGGATGCAATAAAGCGCTTGGGCATCCGGCTTGGCATCGTGAGCGGCGCCCGGCCCGAGGTGCTTGAGCTGCTGCGCAAAGACGGCGTCCTGGACCGCTTCGACTCGATCGTCCTCGGTACGGACGTATCCAGGCGCAAGCCGGATCCCGAAGGCATCGTGAAGTGCCTGAGGGAACTCGGCGTCGCGGCCGATGCAGCGGTCTACGTGGGCGACACGCCGGTGGACATTCAGGCCAGCCGCGCCGCCGGCGTGCACGCGGTGGCGGTGCTCAGCGGGGCGGGGGACAGCGCCATGCTGTCGGCGCACTCGCCGGACCGACTGCTTTCCTCGCACGCCCGACTGGCAGAAATCGTAGAGCCGGGATCGGCCTGAACTTGTGCGGCGCCGAGGCTCAGGCCGCGGGGCTGGGATAGCGCCGGTGGATGGCGTCGATGCCCTCCAGCGTCGCGGCGTCGAGCTCGACCTTGACGCTGTCGATGTTCTGCTTGAGTTGCGCCAGGTCGGTCGCGCCGACGATGG
>DATKUQ010000129.1:0-8897 GCA_035530495.1 Burkholderiales bacterium | reverse complement strand
GCCGCGCTGGGGGAATACGAGGCGCAGTTCGAGCGGCACTACTCCGCGCTGATGCGCGCCAAGCTCGGCCTCGCCACGGAGCACGCCGACGACGCGGCGCTGATGCAGGACACACTCGCCCTGCTGCACCAGGCCCGTGCGGACTACACCACGTTCTTCCGCCGCCTGGGAAATTTCGACTCCGCCCCCGATGCCGACAACGCGCCGCTGCGCGAGCTGTTCGCGCGAAACGATGCCTTCGCCGCCTGGACCGTGCGCTACCGCGCGCGCCTCGCGCTGGAGGCGAGCGCGGACCCGGAGCGCAAGGCGCGCATGGACCGTGTCAACCCCAAGTACGTGTTGCGCAACTACCTCGCCGAAACCGCCATACGCAAGGCTGCGGACCAGCGCGACTTCAGCGAGATCGAGCGGCTGATGCGCCTGCTCGCGCGACCCTACGACGAGCAGCCGGCGATGCAGGCCTACGCCGAGCCGGCGCCGCAATGGGCATCGACCCTGGCGGTGAGCTGTTCCTCCTAGGGCGCCGGCTTGAACTGCGGGTCCACGGGTATCTGGTAGCCGTTGGCAAGGCGGTTGGTCTGGTTGGCCATGCCTGCCACCGCCAGCACCTCGGCCAGCATTGCGTCGCTCATGCCTTTTGCCCGCGCCGAGGCGATGTGCGAGTGGATGCAGTATTCGCAGTTGTTGGTTGCGCTCACCGCGACATAGATCATTTCCTTGGTCAGCGGATCGAGACTGCCCGGGCTCATCACCTCCTTCACGCCGGCCCAGATGCGGCTGAGCGTGGGCGGATGGCTGGCGAGGGTCTTCCAGAAATTGTTGACCCAGTTGCTCTTGCGCGTCGCCATGATGTCGTCGTAGACCGCCTTGACTTCGGCCGGCGCGCCATCGTATTCAACCAATTTGACCATGGGCATGCTGTTCTCCTCGGTGACAAATCGGCTTATTGTAGCCGCCGGAACGGGAAATTCGCGCACGCCTGCAACCATGTATGATTTTGCCTGTCTAATTTTAAATAGCACCGCTATCCGAAGAAACCAGATACCCATGACAGCGAAAATCGTAAAACACGATGCCGAATGGCGCAAGCAGCTCAGCGACCAGCAGTTCGAAGTCACGCGCCGCAAAGCGACCGAACGTCCGTTCAGCGGCAAATACAACGACTGCAAGGATGCGGGTACCTACAAGTGTGTCTGCTGCGGTGCCCCGCTGTTCAGTTCCTCGCACAAGTTCGATTCAGGCTCGGGCTGGCCGAGCTATTGGCAGCCGGTCTCCCCGGATGCGGTGAAGACCGTAGAGGATTACAGCCATTTGATGCTGCGCACCGAGGCGATGTGCGCGGCCTGCGACGCCCACCTCGGACATGTCTTCGACGACGGGCCCGCGCCCACCGGGCTGCGCTACTGCATCAATTCCGCATCGCTCAAACTTGAACAATAGTCCGTGCCTTCAGGGGCTTGCGGGATGCGCCCGGCGCCCGGGCGCGCGCCTTGCCCCTGTCCTCAAAACGAGCACAGCCACCCAGGCCTGCTATAATCCACGCCCATGAAATTTCTGTTCGACCTGTTCCCTATCATCCTGTTCTTCGTCGCCTTCAAGGTGCACGGAATCTATGTGGCCACAGCGGTCGCAATTGCCGCCAGCTTCGCGCAAATCGGCTGGCTCTGGCTGCGCCGGCGCAAGATCGACGCGATGCTGTGGGTGAGCCTTGCCATCATTGTCGTGTTCGGCGGCGCGACCTTGCTGCTGCACGACGAGACCTTCATCAAATGGAAGCCGACGGTGTTGTACTGGATGTTCGCGTCGGTACTCAGCGTGAGCGCGCTGTTTTTCCGCAGGAACCTGATACGCAGCATGCTCGGCGAGCAGATCCAATTGCCGGATCCCGCCTGGAGCAAGCTCAATTTCAGCTGGGCCGGATTTTTCGCCGGTATGGGCTTTCTCAACCTTTACGTCGCCTTCAACTTTCCCACCGACATCTGGGTCGATTTCAAGCTGTTCGGCGGCATGGGGCTGATGCTGGCATTCGTCATTGCCCAAGGGCTGTTCCTGGCAAAATACGTGGAACCGAAGGAATCCGAGTGAGACAAGCATGACTGTCGCGCTGGAAATTGAGCAAAAACTGGCGGTGCTGCAGCCCAGCCGGCTGCAATTGCAGGATGACAGCGCCCTGCATGCGGGGCACGAAGGCGCCAAGGGCGGTGGCGGGCATTACTCGCTCACCATCGTGTCGCCGCAGTTCAGCGGCAAGAACATCGTGGCGCGCCACCGCCTGATTTACGCCGCGCTCGGCCCGATGATGCAGCGGCAGATCCACGCGCTTGCCATTCGCGCCTACGCGCCGGGCGAACAGGAAGAATTTTCACAACCGTAGCAACCACAGAGGAACCACCATGCAGCCTACAATTTTCCGCCTGACTCTGGCTCTTATCGTCGGCGCGCTTTCGCTGCCGGGCCTCGCCCTGGCACAAGGCGGCACGGCAATCGTCGCGACCGTCAACGGCGTCGCGATCCCCAAGATCGAGGTGGATGCGATCGTGCATGCGCAAGAGGCACATGGGCAGAAGGATACGCCGCAGCTGCGCGAGGCGATCCGCGACCGCCTGATCACGCTGGAAGTCATTGCGCAGGAAGCCAAGCACAAGGGCCTGAACAAGAACCCCGACGTCGTGGCCGAGCTGGCGATCGCGCGCGCCAACATCCTGGCACAGGCCTACCATGCCGATTATCTCAAGAACCACCCGGTGAGCGACGATGAGTTGAAGGCCGAGTACGAGAAAATCAAGGCGAATGCAGGCACCAAGGAATACAAGGCGAGCCACATTCTGGTGGATACCGAGGACGAAGCTAAAAGCATTATCGAGAAGCTGAACAAGGGCGCGAAATTCGCGGATCTGGCGAAAGCCTCCAAGGATGCCGGCTCCAAGGATAAGGGCGGCGAACTGGACTGGAATCGGCCGAGCGGATACGTCAAACCCTTCGCCGACGCTCTGGTGAAACTGAAAAAAGGCCAATTTACCGAGACACCGGTGCATACCCAGTTCGGCTGGCATGTGATCAAGCTCGACGACGTGCGCCCGGCAAAATTCCCCGATTTCGACCAGGTCAAGCCCAGGCTGGAGCAGCACTTTCAGGAAGAGGCGTTCAACAAGGAAGTCGCCGCACTGCGCGCCAAGGCCAAGGTCAAATAAGCCGGGGGGCGGGCCGAAACGCAGGACCAACGGGGGCGCAGGCCCCCGTTTCTGTTTTTGTGGGAGGGGAGCGCCTCCCTTCGTGATTCGTTGATCGTGGTTCCTTGTTCGAACCACAAACCACGAACCGCGTGACTCCCTCCGCAACAGAGAAACGAATCTATGGCCCTCAAAGCAACCATATTCAAAGTCGAGCTGCAAATCGCCGACATGGATCGCAATTACTACCGCGACCATGTGCTCACCCTGGCCCGCCATCCCTCGGAGACGGACGAGCGCATGATGGTGCGCCTGCTCGCCTACGCACTGAATGCCGACGAAGCCTTGGCCTTTGGCAAGGGGCTGAGCACGGACGATGAGCCCGATTTGTGGCGCAAAGACCTGACCGGCGCGATCGATCTGTGGATCGACGTCGGGCTGCCCGACGAGAAGCGAATCCGCAGGGCCTGCGGCCGCGCGCGCCGGGTAATGGTCTTCAGCTATGGGGGCCACGGTGCGGCCATCTGGTGGGATCAGATCGGCGGCAAGTTGGAGCGCGCCAGGAACCTGAGCGTGGTGTCAGTGCCCGCGGCGGCGAGTCAGGCGCTGGCGAAACTCGTCCAGCGCACCATGCGCCTTAACTGCACCATTCAGGAACAACAGGTCTGGTTGGGCGATGCTGCGGAAAGGGTGCAGGTGGAACTGACCGTGAACAAGTCCCCGGCTAACGCTTGGTGATGGCTTGATTTTCCAATCCGCGCCGCAGCAGATCGGCCGCCACCTCGCTCAACCCGGTCTGGCGCGCCTGGGCCAACGCCCGGATTTGATTCGCCAGATCGGCATCGATCTTCACGGCAAACGGCACCAGGCCCAGCGCCTGGTCGAGCTTACGCTGTTCGCGCCGCTCCAGGACGCTGCCCGCATCCTTGCCGAAACGGCCTGGCGTGCCGAAGCTGTTTACGCTCCCGTTGATCTTCAGACCTTTGTTCTTCTCCAGATCGGTTCTTATCATGTTCGCCACCTCAAATGTAAGGACCGGGATTTTACGCAGTCCCGGGTCATTGCGCTCGGACAAATGCACCGGCCGGAGCCTGCCCAGCACGCTGTGCGTCGCTGTGGCGAAAGCCGCAAATCGGTTCCCTGCTTTTTGACCCAGATCAAAGCCCGGCAGGCGCATGGCATCTAGAGTGACGGGTTTATACAAGCGTGCGAACCCTTGGCAATTTCACAACCCAGCCCGGACCATGCCAATTCCTGAACTAGTCTGCCCGGCAGGCAACCTGCCCTCGCTCAAGACCGCAGTCGATAACGGCGCGGACTGGGTCTATATGGGCCTCAAGGACGAAACCAACGCGCGTAATTTTGCCGGCCTCAATTTCGATGCAGCGAGCGCGCGCGAGGGCCTGCGCTACGCCCATGCAGCCGGAGCAAAAATGCTGCTCGCGATCAACACTTTTCCACAAGGCCAGGGAGCGCAGCGCTGGCAGCGCGCCATCGACGGCGCCGCGGATCTCGGTATCGACGCGGTGATTCTGGCCGATGCCGGCCTGATGCGCTATGCGGCCAAGCGCCATCCGCAGCTGCGCCTGCATTTGTCGGTGCAGACTTCGGCCACGAATTACGAGGCAATCAATTTCTACCACGAACGCTTCAACATCTCGCGCGCGGTGCTGCCGCGCGTGCTTTCGCTGGCCCAGGTCGCCGACGTCATAAAGAACACGCCGGTGCCGATCGAAGTGTTCGGCTTCGGCAGCCTGTGCGTGATGGTGGAGGGCCGCTGCGCGCTGTCCTCCTACGTCACCGGCGAATCGCCCAATACCCGCGGCGTGTGCTCGCCGGCCAAGGCGGTGCGCTGGGAGAAGCACGGCGACACGGTCGACGCCAGGCTGAACGGCATCCTGATCGACCGCTTTGCCGCAGGGGAAAACGCCGGCTACCCGACCTTGTGCAAGGGACGCTTCGACGTCGACGACGAAACCTATTATGCGATCGAAGAGCCCTCCAGTTTGAACGCCATGGCGCTGCTGCCGGAATTGGCGAAAATCGGCGTTTCGGCGATCAAAATAGAAGGCCGTCAACGCAGCCCGGCTTACGTCGCCGCGGTGACGCGCATCTGGCGCGCCGCAATCGACGCCCATGCGAAGAACCCCACGGGCTTTTCCGTGCAGGCCGACTGGACAAGCGGCCTGGGCCGCGTCGCCGAAGGCCAGCAGCACACCTTGGGCGCTTATCACCGCAAATGGAAATGATCCGATTCTCTGCCATGCATCGATTGTGTAATCCCGAGCACCGCGAGGGATCTGCTGTTTCAGCGTTGTCACAAGCAGATCCCTCGGGCTGTGCCCTCGGAATGACTTTTTGGGCGCGAAATGAAACTTAGCCTGGGACCGGTACTGTACTACTGGACGCGCGAAGCGCTGCTTGATTTCTACGCCCGCATCGCCGACTCGGGCGTCGACATCGTCTATCTCGGCGAAGTCGTGTGCTCACGCCGGCACAATCTGCGCCTGGACGATTGGCTCGGCCTCGCGCGCGATCTCAGCGCCAGCGGCAAGCAGGTTGTGCTTTCCTCGCAGGCCTTGATCGAATCCGAATCGGATCTGAAAGCGCTGCGCCGCATCGCCGGCAACGGCGATTTTACGGTCGAGGCCAACGAAATGGGCGCGGTGCGCCTGCTCACCGGCCGCGTGCCTTTCGTCGCCGGACCGCATCTGAATATTTACAACAATGAAACGCTGGCCTGGTTCGCCGAACTCGGCGCCAACCGCTTCGTGCTGCCGCTGGAGCTCTCGCGCGACACCCTGCGCGAACTGCAGGCGGCGCGCCCGGCCGGAATGCAAACCGAGGTCTTCGCCTACGGCCGCATGCCGCTCGCATTCTCCGCGCGCTGCTTCACCGCGCGCCACCACGACCTGCCCAAGGACGACTGCCAGTTCCGTTGTCTGGAGGATGCCGACGGCCTCGCGCTGCAGACGCGCGACAAGCATCCATTCCTGACCTTGAACGGCATCCAGACGCAATCTGCGCTGGTGTACGACCTGTCGGATTCGATCGCGGAACTGCGCGATTTCGGCGTCGATGTGCTGCGCCTGTCGCCGCAGTCGCGCAACATGATGGAAATCATCGAAAGCTTCCGCGAGCGCTGCGCCGGCCGGCCCGGCGCCCCGCTAGAAGGACTGCGCATCGCAGCCCCGTGCAACGGCTACTGGCACGGCGTACCCGGCATGGAATACCGGACGTCGAATTGAACGCTACGCCACCCGCCCCGCAGCTTCCCGCAGCCCTCGCCGGCCTGGTCGGCCGCCTGCCGCAATGGCCGCCGGCTACGGTGCTGTGCGCGGGGCTCAATCTGTTGTTCCTGCCCACGCTGGACGCGGAGACGAAGCAGCGCCTGATGCGTCGCACCGTCGCCATCCAGGTCAGCGACGCCGGGCTGGATTGCCACGTCAGCCTGACGTCGATCGGATTTCTGCCCGCACTGCGCGCCGCGCCCGAGGTGACCATCCGCGCCTGTGCCTGGGATTACTACCGGCTGGCGCGCCGGCTGGAGGACCCGGATACCCTGTTCTTCTCGCGCCGCCTCACGATCGAAGGCGACACCGAGCTCGGCCTGCTGGTCAAGAACCTGCTCGACGCGATGGACTGGTCGCATCTGCCCGGCCCGCTGGGACCGGCGATCGAGAGGCTGCGGCGCCTGGCCGAGCGCAGCGGAAGCCGCCACAAACCTTCTGCTTAATGCATGTTGTGGGAGGCCTGCCCCCGGGGCCGATCAGCGGTTAATCATGACACTGGTCGGGGCGAGGGCGCCCCTCCTACAAAGTTGTGGGAGGCCCGCCCTCTGGCCGAACGGTGGTTCACCATGGCACCTCGGGGCGGGGACGCCTCTCCCGCATTCCTGAAATAGCCGCTTACTTGACCAAGCCTTCCGCTTTGAGCGTTTCCTGCACTGCGGGCCGTGCACCGACCCGGGCCATGAATGCCTTGATGTTCGGCCATTTCCCCAGATCGATTTTGTGCATGCCGGTCCAGTTGAGAACGGTGTAGAGGTAAGCGTCGGCGACGCTGAACTTGTCGCCCATCGAAAATTGCTTGCCTTCGAGCAGCTTCTCCAGCGCATTGAAACGGCGCTCGACCACGCCGAGCTGGACTTCCTTCATTTCCGGCGTCATCTTCGGGTTGAACAGCGCGCCGATCTGCTTGTGGATTTCGCTCGCGCAGAAATTGAGCATCTCCATCAGATGATAGCGGTCCATGCTGCCCAGCTTAGGCGCAAGACCGGACTCGGGCTTTTGGTCGGCGAGGTATTGGCAGACGACGCCGACCTCGGTGAGCACCTGGCCGTCGTCGAGCTTCAGCGCCGGAACGTAGCCTTTGGGATTGATCTTCCAATAATCGTCGCCTCCGGCGGTCTTCTTGTTCGGGATGTCGACTTTCTCCGTGTCGAACTTGTAGCCTGCTTCGCGCAGGACGATGTGCGGTGCCATGGAGCAGGCGCCCGGAGAATAGTAAAGTTTCATGTGTGTTTCCGTCCTTTCTGTTGGGTAGTGCGGGTATCTCCAATGCAAATTATGTCATTCCGAGGCCTTCGGCCGAGGAATCTGCTTCTTGCTCGCAATTAAAAGCAGATTCCTCGCTTCACCCGGAATGACAATGTTTGGAGATCCGTTTGGTAATCGCGATCGAACGTCGCGTTCACAGTTTACACGCGTTCGTATATCCCGGCAGCCCCCATCCCGGTGCCGACGCACATGGTAACCATGCCGTACTTGAGGTTTTTGCGGCGCAGGGCGTGAACGACTGTGGCCGAACGAATCGCACCGGTCGCGCCCAGCGGGTGGCCCAATGCGATCGCACCGCCCATCGGGTTCACCTTGGCCGGATCGAGCGCCAAATCCTGCATCACCGCCAGCGATTGCGCCGCGAAGGCTTCGTTGAGCTCGAACCAGTCGATCTGGTCCTGGGTAATGCCGGCCATCCTGCACGCGACCGGAATCGCCTCTTTCGGGCCTATGCCCATGATTTCCGGCGGCACACCCCGCACCGCGAACGAGACGAAGCGCGCGAGCGGCGTCAGATTGAACTGCTTCAGGATCTTTTCGCTGACCAGGATCAGCGCGCCTGCGCCGTCCGAAGTCTGCGAGCTGTTGCCGGCGGTGACCGAGCCCTTGGGCGAGAACACCGGCCGCAGCTTCGCCAGCGAGGCCAGATTGGTGTCGGCGCGCGCGCCCTCATCCTGGCTCACGCTGCGCGTCTTGACATCGATCTTCCCGCTGGCGAGATTGGGAAAGCGCTCCACGATCTCGACCTCAGTCGTCTCGTCCTTGAATTCACCAGCTTGCTGCGCCGCGATCGCCTTTTGATGCGACTTGAGCGAAAACTCATCCTGCGCCTCGCGCGAAATCTTCCACTGCTTCGCCACGTTCTCGGCGGTCAGGCCCATGCCGTAGGCCATGCCGATGTTCTCGTCCTTGAAGATGCCCATGTTCATCGACGGGTGGTAACCCATCATCGGCACCATGGACATCGACTCGACCCCGGCGGCGATCATCACGTCCGCCTGGCCGACGCGGATGCGGTCGGCCGCCATCGCCACCGCAGTGATGCCGGAGGCGCAATAGCGGTTGATGGTCACGCCCGCGACGGTCTTCGGCAGGCCGGCGAGCAGCACCGCCATGCGGGCCACGTTGAGGCCCTGCTCCGCTTCCGGGAAGGAGCAGCCGACGATGG
>DATKUQ010000128.1:0-6609 GCA_035530495.1 Burkholderiales bacterium | reverse complement strand
CGGCATCGACCTGTCGGGTACGGTGGTCGAGTCTGGCGACGCGCGCTTCAACAAAGGCGACGCGGTGATCGCGACCAGCTACGACATCGGTGTGGCGCACCACGGCGGCTACGCGGAATATGCACGCGTGCCGGCCGACTGGGTAGTGCCCATGCCCAAAGGGCTGACCCTGTTCGAATCGATGGCGCTGGGTACCGCGGGCTATACCGCGGCATTGGGCGTGGTGCGCATGGAGGCGAACGGCCTCGCGCCGGCCAACGGGCCGGTGATCGTCTCCGGCGCGAGCGGCGGCGTAGGCTCGATCGCTGTGGACCTGCTTGCCGGCCTTGGCTATCACGTGGTCGCGTTGACCGGAAAGGAAAGCGAGACCGACTATCTCAAGGGCCTGGGCGCGAAGGAGGTGAAGCTGCGCCAGAGCCTGGACCTCGCCAAGATCCGCCCCTTGGACAAGGCCTTGTGGGCGGGCGCCGTGGACAACCTCGGCGGCGACGTGCTCGCCTGGATCGCGAGCACCATGGCGCAGGGCGGCACCATCGCCAGCATTGGTCTCGCCGCGAGCCCCACGCTCAATACCACCGTGCTGCCGTTCATACTGCGCGGTGCCTGCCTGCTTGGCATAGATTCGGGCTACACGCCCATGCCACTGCGCCAGCAGGTGTGGCAGCGCCTAGCCACCGACATGAAGCCCAGGCACCTGGACGGCATGACGCGCACCATCGCCTTCGAGCGCTTGCCCGGCGTATTCGACGACTTCATCAAGGGCAAGGCCAAGGGACGCATCGTGGTCGATCTGGGGGCGTAGCGCTTAATCTCGCGCAGAGGGGAGATGTCCCATCGTATTGTCGCGGAATACTAGGAGCGGGCGATGAGCACCTACAAGGCGTTCCACCGGCGTTCAATCAGCGATCCAGAAGGGTTCTGGGAAGAGCAGGCCGGGCTGATCGACTGGCACAAACCGCATGCCAAGGTGCTCGATTACAGCCGGCCGCCGTTTGCCAAATGGTTCGTCGGCGGCGAGACCAATCTTTGCTACAACGCGGTCGACCGCCATCTCAAGGACCGGCCGGATCAGAATGCGCTGATTTTCGTCTCCACCGAAACCGATGCGGAGAAGACGTACAGTTTTCGCGAGCTGCACGCCGAGGTCAACCGCTGCGCCGCGGCGATGCAAAGCCTGGGCGTGGGCAAGGGCGACCGCGTCCTGATCTACATGCCGATGATCGCCGAGGCCTGCTTTGCGATGCTCGCCTGCGCGCGCATCGGCGCGATTCACTCGGTCGTTTTCGGCGGCTTCGCTGCGCACAGCCTGGCGAGCCGCATCGACGACGCTACACCCAAGCTCATCATCAGCGCCGATGCGGGTTCGCGTGCGGGCAAGATCGTGCCCTACAAGCCTTTGCTCGACGAGGCCATACGCCTGTCCCGATTTCCGCCGCAGAAAGTGATCCTGGTCAACCGCGGGCTCGACCCGGGCATGGCGCGCGTCGCGGGTCGCGACCTCGACTGGGTCGAGTTGCGCGCGCAGCACATGAACGCGCAAGTTCCCTGCGTCTGGCTCGAATCGAACGAGCCCTCCTACATCCTCTACACCTCGGGCACGACCGGCAAACCCAAAGGGGTACAACGCGACGTCGGCGGGCATGCCGTCGCGCTCGCAGCCTCGATGAAATACATCTACTGCGGCAACGCCGGCGAGACCTATTTCTCGACTTCGGACATCGGCTGGGTGGTCGGGCATTCCTACATCATCTACGCGCCGCTGATCGCCGGCATGGCGACCATCATGTACGAGGGCACGCCGGTGCGCCCGGATGCCGGCATCCTGTGGAAGATCGTGGAGAAGTACCAGGTCACGGTCATGTTCAGCGCGCCCACCGCCATACGCGTGCTGAAGAAGCAGGATCAGGCTTTCCTGAGGAAGTACGACCTGTCTACGCTGCGATATCTGTTCCTGGCGGGAGAACCACTCGATGAGCCCAGTCACCGCTGGATAGCGCAAGGGCTGGGGCGGCCGGTGATCGACCACTATTGGCAGACCGAGACGGGCTGGCCGATACTGACCTCGGTGCCGGGCGTGGAACAGACGCCCGTCAAGTTCGGCAGTCCCTCGTTTCCGGCATATGGCTATGACCTGAAGCTGCTGCACGAGTCCACGGGCGAGGAAGTCGGCAGCGGGGAAAAGGGCGTGGTCGTCATCGTGCCGCCGCTGCCGCCGGGCTGTATGAGCACGGTGTGGGGCGACGACGAGCGCTTCGTCAAAACCTATTTCGAAACCATACCGGGCAAGCTGGTTTATTCGACTTTCGACTGGGGCATATGCGACCAGGACGGCTATTATTTCATCCTCGGGCGCACCGACGACGTGATCAATGTCGCCGGGCATCGCCTGGGCACGCGCGAGATCGAGGAGGCGATCAGTTCGCATCCGGCGGTTGCCGAAGTCGCCGTGATCGGCGTGGCCGACAAATTGAAAGGGCAGGTGCCGGTGGCGTTCGCCGTGCTCAAAGACCCCGGCCAGATCGCAAGCAGCCAGGGGCGGATGCAGCTCGAAGGCGATGTGATGAAGACGGTGGACCAGCAGCTCGGCGCCATCGGCCGGCCGGCGCGGGTGCATTTCGTGACGCTGCTGCCGAAGACGCGCTCGGGCAAGGTCTTACGCCGTTCCATCCAGGCGATCTGCGAAGGGCGCGACCCGGGCGACCTTACCACCATCGAGGACCCGGGCGCACTGCAGCAGGTGCGCGATGCAGTAACCGGAAAGGCATGAGCAGCAAGCCGCTGCCCTTGCGCGCCGGAGGCGTCGCCGACCGAAATGCCGCCTTACGTTTTGAGAACACGAGCACAGCCCCATTTAGGATCCCATGAAAACCAAACCCTGTCTCACCCTCGACGATTGCAAGATAATGACAGCGGCCTGCGAGGCCGAGGCGCGGCGCAACAAGTGGAATGTGGCCATCGCCGTACTCGATGACGGCGGCCACCTGCTGATGCTCGAGCGCATGGACGGCGCCACCCCGGCGAATGCAGAGATCGCCGTGCAGAAAGGACGCAGCGCAGCCATCTCGCGCCGTTCGACCAGGCAATGGGAAGAGCGCATCAAGGATGGACGCATGGCGATACTGAAGATGCCGGTGCTGCCGGTGCAAGGCGGAATTCCGCTCATGCATCAGGGCGAATGCGTGGGCGGTATCGGCGTCTCCGGCGTGCAATCGCACGAGGACGAACAGATTGCCCAAGCGGGCGCGGATGCGCTCGCTTCGTAACATCGGTCGGGCGCGGATGCGCTCGCTTCGTAACATCGGTCGGGCGCGAACGCCCTCGCCGGATAGCGGCGGCAGGGAGGATGCTTTGTCGCCGCAACAGATACAAGGCATCGCGCGTGAACTGCTCGATGCGTACGACCACGCGAAGCTGATCGCGTCGATCGCCGCGCGCGCGCCGGACTTCGATCTGGATGCGGCTTATCAAGTGGCCGCCGAACTGATGCGCGAGCGGCGCCGTCGTGGCAGCCGGCCGGTGGGACGCAAGACCGGCTTCACCAATCGCGCGATCTGGGCGCTGTACGGCGTCGACGCGCCCATGTGGGCACATGTCTATGACGATACGGTGAGCTATGCTCAGGGCGGAAAAGCCGAAGTATCGCTCGCCGGCACGGTGTCGCCGCGTATGGAGCCGGAGATCCTGTTCAAGCTGCGCGCGCCCATTCCCGTGGGCTGCGCGGACGCGGAGCAGCTCCTCGCCTCGGTCGAATGGTATGCGCACAGCGTCGAGATCGTGGACAGCCATTTCGACTGGGAATTCAAACTGGCCGACGCCACCGCCGACTGGGCCTGCCATGCGCGCCTGGTCATCGGCGAACCGCAGGCGTTGCGCCGCGGGGACATTGCGGCGCTGGCGCGCGCGCTGCCGGAGATCAAGGCGGCGCTATGGACGGGCGGGGTCAAGCAGATCGAGGGCGTCGGCGCCAATGTGTTGGGCAGTCCGGCCTATGCGCTCGGTTTTCTTGCCGATCTGGTGGCGAAACAGCCGTTCATGGAACCGATTGCGGCGGGCGAAATCATCAGTACCGGGACAATCAGCGATGCGCTGCCGGTCAAGCCGGGGGAAACATGGACCACCGAGATCAGCGGCCTGCCGGCGCAGAATCTGACGCTCTCCTATACGGACTGACTGCCCGATGATCGGGTTGCTGCAGCGCGTTGCGCAAGCCAGAGTGGAGGTCGACGGGGCCAGCGTCGGCGCGATCGGACCGGGCCTGATGGTGCTCGTCTGCGCCGAGCGCGGCGACGGCGAGGCCGAAGCCGATCGCCTGCTCGAGCGCCTGCTGGGTTACCGCGTATTCGGCGACGCAGAGGGGAAGATGAACCTGAGCCTGCGCGAGGTGCGCGGCGGCCTGCTGCTGGTGCCGCAGTTCACGCTTGCCGCGGACACGCATAAGGGCATGCGCCCCAGCTTCACCCCGGCCGCGCCGCCCGAGGAAGGCGAGCGCCTGTTCGACTACTTCGCGGCGAAGGCGCGGGCCGCGCATCCCAGTGTTGAAACCGGGCGCTTCGGCGCGCACATGCAAGTGAGCCTCACCAATGACGGACCCGTCACCATCTGGCTCAGGGTGGAGCCGGCGCGGTAGCGGAAGGTGCGCGCTGTGCCGAACGGCGCCTGGCTGTTGCCGCGCGACTTTGTAATGCAGGAGGACCCAATCATGACGGAACACCGCATCGAACGCGATTCGTTCGGCCCGATCGAAGTGCCGGCAGCACATCTGTGGGGCGCGCAGACGCAGCGCTCGCTCGCGCATTTCCGCATTTCCGGGGAGCGCATGCCGCGCGAGCTGATCCTGGCGCTGGCGCTGGTCAAGCGCGCCTGCGCGAGCGTGAATGCGGAGCTCGGAACGCTGGACGCGGGCAAGGCCGATGCCATCATCGCCGCGGCGGACGAGGTGCTCGCCGGCAAGTGGGAGGGCGAATTTCCGCTGGTCGTGTGGCAGACCGGCTCGGGGACGCAGACCAACATGAATCTGAACGAGGTGCTCGCGAACCGTGCCTCCGAACTGATGGGCGGCGAGCGCGGCGAAGCAAGACTGGTCCACCCGAATGACGACGTGAATCGGGGCCAGTCCTCGAACGACGTTTTCCCGACCGCCATGAACGTGGCTGCGGTACAGGCGCTGAGCGGCGCGCTGCTGCCGGCATTGCGCCGCTTGCGCGACACGCTGGCGGCGAAGTCGGCGGCGTTCGCGGGCATCGTCAAGATCGGGCGCACCCACTTGCAGGATGCGACGCCGCTGACGCTGGGGCAGGAATTCTCCGGCTACGTCGCACAGCTGGACCAGGGCATCGCGCACGTGCAGGCGGCGCAGGCGCATCTGTGCGAGCTCGCGCTGGGCGGCACGGCGGTCGGCACCGGTCTGAACGCGCATCCGGAATTCGGCCGGCGCGTCGCGGCGGAACTCGCACGCCGCAGCGGCTTGCCGTTCGTGACGGCGCGCAACAAGTTCGAGGCAATGGCCGCGCACGATGCGCTGGTGCACGCGCACGGCGCGCTCAAGACCGTCGCCGCTTCGCTCACCAAGATCGCCAACGACGTCCGCTGGCTCGCCTCGGGACCACGCTGTGGCATTGGCGAAATTGCGATCCCGGAGAACGAGCCGGGCAGCTCGATCATGCCGGGCAAGGTCAATCCGACCCAGGCAGAAGCGCTGACGATGCTTTGCGCCCAGGTGATGGGCAATGACGTCGCGATCAACATCGGCGGAGCCTTGGGGAACTTCGAGCTGAACGTGTATAAGCCGCTGATCATTTACAATTTCCTGCAAAGCGCACGCTTGCTGGCCGACGGCGCCGCCAGCTTCGACGAGCATTGCGCGTCCGGCATCGAGCCCAGGCACGAGCGCATTGCGGCCTTGCTGGCGAATTCGCTCATGCTGGTGACTGCGCTCAACCCGCATATCGGCTACGACAAGGCGGCAGAGATCGCCAAGCGGGCGCACCGGAATGGCGAAACGCTGCGCGACGCCGCGCTGGCGCTGGGATATGTCACGGCGGAGCAATTCGATGCCTGGGTGCGGCCGGAGGCGATGACCGGGGTAAAATAGGGGACCAACTCGGTACAAGGCAAAACCATGATCCATACCCCTGCCGGCAGCAAACCGGAACCCGGCCCGGAATACCTCCAGAGCACACGCTTTCTCGACGCCGACAGCGACGCCGTGCGCCGCTTCGCCGAGCAGGCGGCGGGCGCCGCAAGCAACGACATCGAGCGCGCGGTGAAGCTGTTTTACGCGGTGCGTGACGGCGTGCGCTACGACCCGTTTTCGATGCGCCTCGATCCCGCCATCTACGTCGCCAGCCATGTGCTCGCGGCGAAATCGGCGTATTGCATCCCCAAGGCGATTTTGCTCGCCGCCGCCGCGCGCGCGCTGGGCGTGCCCTGCGCCATCGGCTTATCCGACGTGGTCAACCACCTGACCACGGAAAAGCTCAAGGCGCTCATGGGCGGCACGACCTACTTCATGCACCACGGTTACGCGGTGCTGTATCTGGAGGGGAAGTGGGTGAAGGCGGCGCCCGCGTTCAACATCGAACTGTGCACGCGATTCGGCGTGCTGCCGAC